>VAWV01000020.1 GCA_005883295.1 Actinomycetota bacterium | reverse complement strand
CCACGCCTTCGCCGACCACTCCAAGCCGCGGCGGGTGTTCGGTGAGCAGCCGCAGACGGGCCTCGAGGACGGCGTGGCACGGATGGTGGGATGGGCGCGGGAGCACGGGGCGCGCGACGCGAGGGAGTTCACCGGGATCGAGGTGACCGAGCGGCTCCCGCGGTCGTGGCTGGGCGAGGCCGCGGCGCGGCGCGACTGACCGAACGCTCCGGCGATGCCCGCGGGCGGACAGGTGAGCGTGGCGATCCCGGTGCGGGACGGCGGCGCGGTGTTCGGCGACATGATCGACGCCGTCATCTCACAGCGGCTCGACCGGCCAGTGGAGGTGGTGGTGGCGGACTCGGGGTCGACGGACGGGACGCGCGAGCTCGCGCTGGCCAAAGGCGCTCGCGTGGTCGACGTCCCGCCAGCCGAGTTCTCGCACGGCGGCACGCGCAACCTCCTGATGGAGCGCTCCACGGGCGACCACGTGGCCTTTCTGACCGCGGATGCGGTCCCCGCGGGCGCGGACTGGCTCGCCGAGCTCCTTGCCGGCTTCGATGACGCCGCCGACGTGGGGCTCGTGTACGGGCCGTACCTCCCGCGACCGGACGCCAGCCCGATGGTGCGGCGCGAGCTGACCGAGTTCTTCGACGCGACGGCGCCGGACGGGCAGCCGCGCGTGGATCGGGGGTTGCGCCCCGAGGATCGGCGACCCGGTCCGGTCACCTTCTACACCGACGCCAATGGCTGCCTCTCGCGGCGAGCCTGGGAGCGTGTGCCGTACCGCCACGTGACCTACGCCGAGGACCAGCTGCTCGCGCTCGACATGCTGGCGGCGGGTTTCGCGAAGGTGTTCCGGCCGCGGGCGGCGGTCGTGCATTCGCACGATTACCCATCGGTCGAGCGGTTCGGTCGCTTTTTCGACGAGTTCCGCGCGTTGCGCGAGGTGTACGGGCACGTGGAGGAGGCGGGCCTGCGCTACACGCTCGGCACCGCGCGGTGGGCCGTGATCCGGGACCGGGAGTTCATGCGGAGCGAGGGAGCGTCGGCCCGTGAGATCCGCCGCCGCACGCTCGACTCGGTCCTCTTCCACGCGCTCCGGGCGGTGGGTGCGGCGCTCGGGTCGCGCGCGGATCGGATACCGGCTCCGGTGCGGCGGGTGCTCTCGCGCGAGGGCCGGGCGAGCTTCGACCCGCTTGGCCCTTAGTGTCAGTCGAGGTACTCCACGACCTCGGCCACGGGGGCGCGGTCGGGCGGCGCCTGTTCCTGGCGCGGATGGCCGAGGTGGAGCAGCCCCACGAACTCCTCCTGGTCGCCGATGCCGAGCGCGCGGCGACCCCCAGGGTCGCGCAGCACCGCCGGCGTGCGCCAGTAGCCGGCCAGGCCGCGGGCATGCGCGGCCAGCAGGACGATGTACGCGGCCACGCCGCAGGCCAGCAGATCCTCGCGGTCCTGGATCGGGTCGCCGGCCCGCTCGACGGTGACCGCCACCAGGGTCGGTGCGCGGTCGAGCTTGCGACCGGAGCCCGGCTCCACCGCATCCGCAGCCTGCTTCAGGCGTTGGAGGGCCTGTGGTCCAAGGACGCGGAAGCGCCAGGGGTTCGTGAGGTGGTGGTTGGGCGCCCAGCGGGCGAGGTCGAACAGCTCATCGAGGGTCACGCGGTCGACCGGTTCCTGCCGGTACGCCTTGTGGGTGCGGCGTGTGCGGATCGCGTGCTCGAGGTCCATGGCGTCGTCCTCGACAGTGGAGCCTAGGATGGGCCGCCTGCCGTGGTCTGCCCGCATCTCCGCGGTGATCGTGGCCGCACTCGTCCTGCCCGGCAGCGCAGCCGCCGCGGCGACGGTCGACGTGTACCCGACCGGGGGGACCAACACGGCCAACCCGGCGACGCAGATCAGCTTCAGGGGTGCGACCAAGCTGAACTCGCTCAGCGTGACCGGCTCGAAGACCGGGCGGCACGGGGGCCGCATGGTCATCCACCCCGACGGCCACGGCGTGAGCTTCTTTCCGGATCACTCGTTCGCCTACGGCGAGCTCGTGACCGTCAGCAGCGCCACGAAGCTGACGCGGGCGGACGGCAGCGGCGCGGTGAGGTTTCGCATCCTCACCCCGCCGGTCTCCGGCGATCGCAAGTACCTGGACGGCAAGCCGAGCGGCGATCCCGAAGGCGACCCGAAGGAGGCGCAGCACTTCCATAGCCGCAAGGACCTGCGGCCGCCGGACCTCGGGATCAGCACGCGGCTTCCAGGCTCGTCGAACGACGACATCTTCCTCGCCGTGAAGAGCGGACCGGGCCAGAACGGGCCGACCATCCGGGACGCGGGTGGTCGCCTGATCTGGTTCAAGCACATCGCCGTTCCGGACAGCCCCTACGACTTCCGCGCGCAGACCTATCGGGGCAAGCCGGTGCTCACCTGGTGGCAGGGCAAGATCTACACGGGCAAGGGCCGCGGCCACGGCGTGGTGCTCGACAAGCGGTACCGGACGGTCGCCACCGTGAACGCCGGCAACGGGTTCGCCATGGACCAGCACGAGTTCCAGCTCACCCCGCAGGGAACTGCGCTCATCATCGCCTTCGAGCCGGTCCGCTACAACCTCTCGCCCGCGGGCGGCCCCCGGGACGGCACGACCTGGGACTCGATCGTGCAGGAGGTCGACGTGAAGACCGGGCTCATCTACTTCGAATGGCACAGCCTGGCCGAGGTGAGCGTGCGGCTGGGCACGTTCCCGATCCGGGGCCGCAACCCGTACGACCCGTTCCACGCGAACACGATCGCGGTGCTGGACAACGACCACCTGCTGGTCTCGGCCCGGAACACGAACGCGCTCTTCGACATCAACCGCCACAGCGGGCGCGTGGTGTGGCGGCTGGGCGGGAAGCGCAGCAGCTTCGACATGGGTCCGGGGACGTGGATGATCGGGCAGCACGACGCCATCCCGCACGGCGACGGGACGATCACCGCCTTCGACAACGGCGGCAGCACGCGCTTCCCCGACATGCCCGACCGGCCCAGCCGCGGCGTGAGGCTCGGCGTGGACACCTCGGCCAAGACGGTCTCCCTGGTGCACGAGTACCACCACCCGGGGAAGCAGGTGTTCACCCGCAGCCAGGGCGGCATGCAGGTGCTGCCGGGCGGCAACGTGTTCGTCAGCTGGGGCGGCGGCCAGCCTTACATGACCGAGTTCACGCCCTCGGGTGACGTCGTGTTCGAGGCGAGCATCCTCCCTGCGGGCGACGACACGTATCGCGCCTACCGGCTCCCGTGGCATGGCCGCCCGGTGCGAAGGCCCGACGTGATCGCATCCACGGGCGGCTCGAGGACCGACGTGTACGCCAGCTGGAACGGCGCCACCGGCGTGCGCAGCTGGGAGGTCCTCACCGGGGACAGCCCGGGGTCTCTCCACTCGGCGGGCACGGTCAGCCGCACCGACTTCGAGACGCACATCGTGGTGACTGGTTCGTCGCCGGCCTACGTCGAGGTGCGCGCGCTGGGGTCGCACGGGCAGGTGCTGGGGACCTCGGGGGTGGCCAGGCCGAAGCGGCGCTAGCGGCGAGGACCCGAGCGTATACTCGCCGGCCGGAGGTGCGCGGCATGACGGCAGGAGGGGCAGGGTTGCGCGCGGGCGCGGCAGGGCTCGCGGCGGCGCTGGTCGCCGTGGCGCTCGCATTGGGCTCGGCCGGAGCCAGCGCCGAGCCGAGCGTGCCGGTGCTGAGCGTGGAGGTCCCGGCCGGGCACGGCACGACGACGGTCGCCCGGCCGTGCTTCGACCCGCCTCGGCGGGTGGACGGCAACACCTCGGACTGGCGCGGCCGCGCCACCGGGTTCGGCGGCTCGGCCATCTACTCGTGCGGCGAGCTCGTCTACCAGGACCACATATTCGACGCGTACGGGCCCGACAACGGCCAGGACATGCAGCGTTTGGCCGCCCAGGACGCGCTCGAGCCGACCGTGCCGGAGATCTACCGGCTCGACCCCGCCGCCCAATACCTGCCGGGCGAGTTCGGGATCCCCACGCCGGGCTACAACCTCTCCACCCACTATGGCGACCTGGACCACCAAGACCAGGCCGACCTGTCGGAGCTGCATGTCGGCGCGAGTGGACGCGACCTGTGGTTCCTTGCCCGCACCACCACGATGACCGCGCCCGCGCGCACGGCACTGCTGGTGCTTCTCGACACCCGGCCGGGATCGGCGACACACGAGGTTCCTTTCTCGAGCGGGATCCACAGCTCGAGGGCGGACTACGCGGTCGACCGGGGCCGTCAGCCCGCTGCGGGAGGGCTCCGTCGCTGCGAACCCGAGCGGCTACGTGAACGCGCTCGAGGCGAGGGTTCCGCGGTCCCTGCTCGGGCCGCTTCCGGCCGGTTTCGGGGTTGCGGCGGCCACCGGGATCGCCGACCCCGGCGGGAAGCCCGCGCTCAAGGATCTGGGCCTCGGGGCCAACCTGGCGAACGTGGCGTTCCGCCCGAACGAGCCGGCGCGCGACTGGTGGGACAAGCAGCAGGCGTTCTCGCTCCACGACCGCACCATCGATCCGTTCTTCCGCTCGGTGTCGCTCGGCGCGCTGCTGCAGGGCGCCAACCAGGCCTACCACCCCGGGCCGGGCTACCACGACCGGATCTTCAGCTCGACTCCGGCCATCTCTCAGGAGAGCGGCCAGCAGGGTGTGCTCCAGCACTACGGCGTGTACCTGCCGACCGCGTACCGGCCCGGCCGGCCGTGGCCGCTGCAGTGGTGGTTCCACTTCCGCGGCGGCAACGCGCACATCGCGGCGGCGGCGGTCCCGCGGATCTTCAAGGACATGGGCGAGGACGTGAACACGATCGTGGTCTCGCCCGACGGTCGCGGCGAGTCCACCTGGTACGTGGGCAAGGGCCAGGTCGACTTCCGCGAGGTTTGGCGCGACGTCCACCGGACGTTCGCCGTGAATTCCGATCGCACGTACATCGCCGGCCACTCGATGGGGGGCTGGGCCACCTACCTCCTCACGATCCTCTATCCGGATCGCTTCGCCGCGGGCTTCCCGGCGTCCGGTCCGGTCACGCAGGGAGCGTGGACCGGGGTGGACTTCAACGGCTGCGACAAATTCGAGTCGCCCGACGGGGAGACGCCCTGCTACACGTCCGCGAACGGCGGCGATCCGCGGGCGGAGTTCACCAGGCCGCTGCTCGACAACCTGCGCTACGTCCCGCAGGCCATCTACCAGGGCGTGCCCGACGAGCTCGTACCCACCTCGGGCGTGATCATGCAGGCGGAGCGCCTGCGCGAGCTGGGCTACCGCTACCGGCTGTACCTCTTCCCCGCGCAGGAGCACTACGGGCCGCCGGTGGTCGACCAGTGGGCCGACGGCGCGCGCTACGAGCACCAGTTCGTCCGCGACCCGAACCCGCCGCGCGTCACCTACCTGCGCAGCATGCCGTTCGAGCACGCGGTGGAGCGCGTCCAGTCAGGCGGGGTCAAGCTCACGTTCCACTTCGACCGCGCCTACTGGATGTCGGGCCTCGAGCCGGTCGATCCGGCGAAGGGCGTCGCGCGGTTCGAGGGGCGCTCGCTCGCGATACCGGAGCGGCCGCACAGTACGGCCCCGGAGGCCGGCGGACCGGCAAAGGAGGACCAGACCGGTCCGTACGTGATGACCGGTCAGGCTTGGCGGTTCGGCGACACGGCGCTGCCGGACCGGCAGAACGCGTTCGAGGCGAGCCTCAGCGGCGCCTCGGCCGTGCGCCTCAGCACGAGCCGGATGCAGCTCGATGTGAGCCGGCGCCTGATCGGCGACCTGGCGACCGGCTCGGCGCTTCGGCTCACCCTGGAGGGCGCGTTCGGCCGCAGGGTCAGCGCGAGCATCGACGGCCGGCCGGCGACGGTCATGCGCGTGGCAAGCAACCTCGTGACGATCGCGGTCCCCGCCGGGCACCACAGCCTGACCGTTTCGCCGCGCTGAACCTAAAGCGCCCTCAACGGGGTCAGACCCCGGTAGCGTGCCGCGCGTGCCAGTGACCACCACCGCCTTCGCCGGCTTCCCGCGCGAGGCCATCGACTTCCTTCGCGATCTCGAGGCCCACAACGACCGCGACTGGTTCAAGGCGAACCGTGCGCGCTACGACGAGTACCTGGTCGAGCCGGCGCGGGCACTGGCAGAGGACCTCCCGGACCTCGGCTCGCCCCACCTGTTCCGTCCCTGGAACGACACCCGGTTCCGCCCGGGGCCGCCGCTCAAGGAGCACCTCGGCCTCGCTATCGGGTACGGCGGCGCGGGCGGGTACTACGTGGATCTGTCGCTCGACGGGCTGCTCGTGGCGGCCGGTCTCCACGCGCCGTCGCCGGACCAGCTCGACCGCCTGCGCCGGGCTATCGACGACGACAGCGCCGCGAGGTCACTCGCCCGGGCGGTGGCTCGTGCACGGAAGGCCGGACTCGAGCTGAACGAGCCCGAGCTGGTGCGCGGCCCGCGCGGCTACCCGGCGGACCATCCGCGCATGGACCTCCTTCGCCGGCGCCGGCTGGTGGTGTTCCAGCGCCACCCGCTCCGCGCCTGGCTGCACCGTCCGGAGGCCGGCGTGCGGATCCGGCAGCAGCTCGATGCGGCCACGCCCCTGGTGCGCTGGCTGCGCGAGCGGGTCGGGCCGGCGCAGACGCGGCGGTGAGCGCACCGGCCGAAGCACCCCGCTCGGCACCGTCCACACTCCGCGCGCTTCTCGACCTCCGCCCGCCCGCGCAGCGGCAGGCGTACGGCGCCCACCGCCAGCAGAGGGCCGAGCTCCACCTCCCGGACGGTCCCGGGCCGCATCCGGTGGTGGTCGTGCTCCACGGCGGGTTCTGGCGCGCCCGGCGGTCGCTGCGCTACATGCGCCCCGCGTGCGCCGACCTGGCACGGGACGGCTGGGCCGCCTGGAACGTCGAGTACCGGCGCGTGGGCCGGAGCGAGGGCGGCGGCTGGCCGGCGACTTTCGCCGACGTGGCGTCCGCGATCGACCATCTGGCAGACCTCGACGCGCCGCTTGACCTCACCCGCGTGGCCGCGATGGGCCACTCCGCCGGCGGGCAACTGGCGCTGTGGGCCGCCGCGCGGCCCCACCTCCCGGAGGGGGTGCCCGGCGCCGACCCGGGCGTCGCGATCACCGCCGGGGTCGCGGCACTCGCGGCGCCCAGCGACCTGGAGGCCACCCCGGACCTGTACGGACCGGGCGGCGCGGTGTTCGACCTGATGGGCTGCACTCCGGCCGAGGCGCCCGACGACCGTTACGTACTCGGCAACCCGATCCGCCGCCTGCCGCTCGGAATCCCCATCCTCCTGCTGCACGGCGACGCCGACCGGACAGTGCCGCCACGCCGCAGCCGCGAATTCGCAGCCGCGGCGCGCGCGGCGGGCGACCAGATGAACCTGATCGAGCCGGTCGGCGCGGGGCACCGCACGGTGGTCGATCCACGCCGCCCGCCGTGGCGCGAGCTCATCCGCTGGCTTGATGGCCTGCCGGCCCGCTCGCCCGCGCGGACACGGGCGGCGGAGTGATCCCGCGAGCGTCGCGCCTCACGAGCACGCGGATCCCCTTGACCGGCCGCCATACCTCGCGGTAGCTGGCCGTGAGTATCGTGGCCAGCCGACGGCTCTTGTCGAGCTCGCGTGGGTTCCGGTAGAGGACCACGATCCGCGGCCGGTCGGGGCCCGACAGCATCTTGCGAAGCAGCTTCATCCCGCTCGGGGTGAGGAGCGGGCTGTGGTGCCAGATGTACGGATAGCGGGTGACGCGGCCCGCCAGGTAGTAGAGCGTCGCGCGCGAGTCGAGTGCGTAGATCGTGTCCGCCGGAGTGGTGTTCTGCTTGACCCACGCCGCTATTCGCTCGTCGACCTCGTAGGAGCCGGCGAAGGTGATGGCGGCGTCGTGTGCCTCCCCGGTGGTCGTCGCCACGTGGACGAGCGTCTCACCGACGGGAGCAAGGGCCAGGCACACCAGCCCGATCGCGACGATCCTCCATGGGAAGGCGCTGGCCCCAAGCGCGGCGAGCACCACCAGCGGCGGCACCAGCTGCACGTAGTAATGCGTCCAGTACAGCCCGCCGAGGTTGAACGCGACGAATGCCGCGAAGAACCAGGTGAGGAGGACCACGCGCTCGGTGCGCCTGCGCGCGACCACCACGAGCCCGATCAGCGCCACCAGGGCGAGGGCCCAGAGATCGGCCTCCGCCTTTGGGAAGGTTCCCTTGAGACCCCCGAAGCGCCCGACCAGCGTGGAGTCGTGCAGCTCGTGCCCGGCGCGGAACGCGACGACGTCCGTCCAGTACTTCCCGAAGTCCACGGTGAGCGCGTGGACCAGGGCGGCGCCGATCGGCACCGCCGCGCCGGCGGCCACGAGGCCGAGCGGCCTCGCCCGCTCGAGGAACGGCGGCCCGCCCGCGGCGACGGCGAGCGCCCCCGCGGCCACCAGCCCGTCGAATCCCCCCTGCTTCATGAGGATCGCCGTCGCGCCGAGCACCCCTGCGGCCACTAGCCACGCCCGCCGCCCCCTCTGCCACCACGCAATGGCGCAGGCGACTGCGCCCGCTGACGGTAGGGCCGCGGCCAGCTCCCCGTTCAGCGTGAATCCCTCAATGTGCGGGCCCACCCCCACCACGGCGTAGATGAGCGCGGCCGCGACGCCGGTCCACGGCCCCCGCAGCATCCAGGCGATCGCACCGACCACGAGCGTCACGCCCACGCCGATCAGCAGCGCGCCGAGCCGGTACGCCCACAGGTGGCCGGACAGCTCGTAGATAACCCGGTAGATCGACAGGAGGCCCTGGGGGCGGTCGATCCAGACGTCCCGGTACAGCGCGGCGCCGCGGCCCCACTGCCGAGCCACGTACGCGTAGCCGCCCTCGTCCGGCCCCACCCCGACCGTCAGGTACGGGACGCGCGCAAGTGCGGCAAGGACGGCGGTCCCGGCGAAAGCGAGGAGCGCCGGCCGCCTGGTGAATGTTCTCAGCGATCTCGACGCGAACACGGGCCGGCGGTCGAGCGTCACGCTAGCCATCTGGGCTTAAGGATCTCTTACTCTCGTCTGAACCGGCTCTTACGGGTCGGTGCTTCGATACTCCTGGTACACCCGTGACCCCCTCCCTCAAGCATCTCTGGGCCGGCGACTGGCGCGCGGAGTCCGAACGCGCCCGGCGCGCGCGGGAGGGCGAGAACCCGTTCGCCGCAGGCCCAGAGGCCCCGCCTGAGCCCCGTGTCGAGGCCGCGACGAGCGTGCAGCCGCCGCCGCCGCGCCCACGCACGCCGCCG
Source organism: Actinomycetota bacterium (assembly GCA_005883295.1). Taxonomy (GTDB): domain Bacteria; phylum Actinomycetota; class Thermoleophilia; order Solirubrobacterales; family Thermoleophilaceae; genus AC-37. Next base: position 597 of record VAWV01000020.1, on the reverse strand, counting down.
CGGCAGTCGCGGGCGAACTGGGCCGTGGCGGCGATCGGGCTGACGGCGATCGCCGCGCTCCTGGCCGTGGTCCTGACCCTCACCGGCGGGTCGGACAACTCGTCGAAGTCCGCCACAGTGCTTCCCGCGGTATCGGGCCCGCCCGTCAAGCCGCGCAAGGGGCACACACGAGCAGCTGCCATCTACGCCGCCGCCAGCCCCGCGGTGGTCTCGGTAAGGACCTCGACCGGCGCGGGCACGGCATTCCTGATCGACCGGAACGGGACGCTGGTCACAAACGGGCACGTGGTCGACGGGAGCAGCACCGTGAGCGTGCGCTTCGGCACCGAGGCCGCCGCGTCCGGCGCGAAGGTGCTGGGGACCGACGGGTCGAGCGATCTGGCCGTCCTGAAGATCTCCCCCCAGGACGTACCGAAGGGGGTGCGGCCGCTCCAGTTCGGTGACTCGAGCGCGATCGCGGTCGGCGACAACGTGATCGCGATCGGCAACCCCTTCAACCTGGACCGCACCGCCACCGAGGGCATCGTCTCAGGGCTCGGGCGGCACATCCAGGCTCCCAACGGGTTCGAGATCGACGCGGCGATCCAGACCGACGCG
>VAWV01000299.1 GCA_005883295.1 Actinomycetota bacterium | reverse complement strand
GCGTCTCGCTGTCCGCGCTGAATGCCCTGGGCCAGGCGCGGCTCGTGGCGAATCGCCAACTCGCTGATCACATCGCGAAGTGGATTCCGTCGCAGGGCCTCGCGCAGGGTCTCGCGCAGCGCCAGGTCCAAACCTTGGGGCTCGGGCAACTCGCCTGGCGATTCCGCACGACCTATGCGCACCCCGAGCTGGAGCTCGGCGATCCGATCACGCTGGAGACGGACCGCTTCATTGCCTACGATCCCACGGCCGCGAAAGGGATCGCAGGCGCGCAATGGGTCACGGGCTACGTCGTTGGCATCTTCGACGTCTGGGGCCGCGACCTCGCCGTCTGGGTGCCCACGTACGCGAGCATCGGCGTCGGCGAGGTGCAGGTCTCGAGCGCGCCGCCGGCGCCGAACCCGAGCACGTGTACGGTGACCGTCCAGGCGACGGCGCGCGCGGGCGGCATGCTCGTGGTGTCCTGGGCGGGGAGTCCGACGGTGGCGAGCGTGCGCGTGGCGTGGACGACTGCGGCGGCCCTGGCGCCCGCTGGGCCGCTCGGCGCGCCCGTCGAGCAGGCCGCGCTCGGCGGCGCCAGCAGCCTGTTGGGCCTCCCCGGTTCATCGCTCCAAGCGCAGCCCAGCGAGGTCGCCGCAGGTGCGCCCTCCCGCCTCAGTGGCGCCGCCGGACCCTCGGGTCCCCCGCCCGCCGGTGCGGGAACGGTGCTCCCGGGGCAGTCGGGCCAGACGCCGCTCGGGCCGTTCGCGTTTTCTGATCTGGTCTACGTGACCGTGACGCCCTACGCGACCATCGACGGCACTGGCGCCCCGGGCCCCGCCGTCTCCACCCAGGTCCGCATGTTCAGTGACCCAGGGGAACACGATCCGGGGACCGGCCTCCGCCCGCGCTACCAGCCGTTCCACGATGGCCAATTCGCGCTCAAAGCCTCGGACGCCGCGGGCCGCGAGACGACGGATCACATCTACATCGATCCGACCAAGACCATCAAGGTCGGCACGGCCGCCAATCCCTTGAGCATCACGAAGACGCTCACCATTCCCTTCGGTGAGCTGGTGCCGGGGAGCGATACGACGAAGTGGCTCGTGTTCACCACCGGCTACGTCACGGCCAACGTGCTGAACGCCACGCAGACCCTCTGGGCCTCGGTGGTGCTGCCGCGCGGCGTCACCATTACAGCGATCCGCGCCAAGGTCTACCGGAACGCGGCGGGCGATGCCGCGGTCATCACGTTCTTTCGCAGCACGTCAACATCGGCGACGCCGCTGGCGTCATTGACCGCCGCCACGGGCGGGTGGACGACGCAGAGCGCCTCGATCTCCGATCTCGTCGGGAGTGAGGAATACTATCTCGAGGTCGATCTGACGGGGACGGTCTCGATTGCCGACGCACGCTTCGCGTGGTTTGAGTTGGACTATACGATGCCCGACTACAGTAAGTCGTACTAATTGCCGACGTGGGGCGGCCCCGAGCGCTTGGAACGCCCAGGGCCGCACACAACGGAGTTCAACGAGGTACATGAAGGCTAGTCGCTCCCTCTCCCTCCCACAAGCCGCCCGCCGCGCGCGGGTCGCCCGGCACGTCCTGCTCACCGCGATTCACCGCCATGAGCTGCCGGCGCGGCTGCACTATGATCGCTGGTGGATCACGCCGGCGGACCTGGCCGTGTGGCGGCGCCGGCAGCGGCAGCGCACGTCGGGGAGCGCGGCGTGAGCGAGCCCCGGACGCCGATTCTCCTCCGGCTCGCCGACGTCACGCCGCGGCCCGTGTCGTGGCTCTGGCCGGGTCGGCGATCCCGGGCTCGGCAAGTCCACGCTGTCGCTCGACCTCGCCGCGCGGGTCTCGCGGGGGGCGCGCATGCCGGACGGGACGCCCGGGGTCTCGGGGGGCGTGCTGCTGCTCTCAGCCGAGGACGCCGCCGATGACACGATCGTGCCGCGGCTCCGCGCGGCCGGTGCCGAGATCACGTGGATCGCCCAGGTCCCCGCCGTGACGTCGATCGACGGTAACAATCCTCCCGTGCTGCCCCTGGATACGCCCGCGCTCACGCAGGCGATTAGCGACCTGGGCGCGCCCGTGCGCCTCGTGGTGATCGACCCCCTCGTCGCGTTCCTGTCGGAGGGCGTGAACAGCTGGCGCGATCAAGACGTGCGCCGCGCGCTCCACGGGCTCGCCTGTTTCGCCGAGACGACGGGCGCCGCCGTCCTCGTCATTCGCCACCTCACGAAGTCCAACGGGACGCCGGCGCTTTACCGCGGCGGGGGCTCCATCGGGATCATCGGCGCCGCGCGCGCCGGGCTGCTCGTGGCGCGCGACCCCGAGGACCCGACGCGCCGCGTGCTCGCGGCGACGAAGATGAACCTCGCGCCCGAGCCGCCGTCGCTGTCGTTCCGGCTCGACGTCCACGACGGGCAGCCCCGCATCGCCTGGGGCGGGGAGTCCCCCCATGGCGCCGATGTGCTGGTGAGCCAGCCCCAGGACGAGGAGGAACGGCATGACGCGCAGGACCTCCGGGCCTTCCTCCGCGAGATGCTCGAGCTGG
>VAWV01000019.1 GCA_005883295.1 Actinomycetota bacterium | reverse complement strand
CTCAGCTTGCTGATCGCGCGGTGCAGAAGTGTGCCCGCGTTCGACTCGCTGACCCCGAGGACGCGACCGAGATCGGTGTTGGAGAGACCGGCGTGAAACTTGAGGGCGATCAGCTCTCGCTCGCGTGGGGAGAGCGTCGTCAGCGCCGCGCGCACGGTCGCGCGCCGCAGCGCGCCCTCAGCCTCCTCGTCGGTCCTCGCGTAGCCCGCCCCAGGCTCGCACACGAGCGGCGAGACGCGCTTTCGCCGGCGAAGCTCGTCGAGCGCGGCGTTGCGGGCGATCCCGAACAGCCACGCGTCAACCGTGCCCCGGCGTGGCCGGTAGCTGCGGCGCTTCCGGTAGGCCCGCTCGTAGACCTGGGCGGTCACCTCCTCGGCGGCGGAGCGGTCGCGCAGGACGGACGCGGTGTAAGCGTAGATCCGCGGCAGCGTGCGACGGTACAGCGCCTCGAAATCCTCGAGCGGCGGGTCGGCCGCAATCAGCGGGGCTCGCTCCGCGACGACTTGCTCCACACCCGTATTACGACGAATCCCGAGACCCATCACGTCATTTCCCGGAGAGCGCAACTATTGTGCCGGCCAATGTTCCTACCTCACATGCACAGAACCCGCCTTGCACTGCTCTTCGTGACCATCGCGTTCGCCTTCATGGCCATCGGCCAGACGTCGGCCCTGAGCGCCGAGAAGAACCTGTGGTCCACGATCAACATCTGCGGAACGAAGAAGCACCCGCACTACCTTGGGATCCGCGGGCGGATGCCCGGCGATGGTCATAAGTCCCACACGATGTGGATGAAGTTCATCGCTCAGTACAAGAACGGGACAAAGTGGCTCAACGTGAACAATGCGAGCACGAAGTTCCGTAGCTTGGGGAGCGCAGAAGTCCCCTGGCGCTCCGACGGGCAGACCTTCACGATGACCGCGAACAAGAAGCCCGCGACCTTCACCTTCCGCGGCCTCGTGAAGTTCCAGTGGCGGAAGTCCAACGGTTCGGTTGTCCGAAGCGATCAACGGGCGACCGAGGCTGGTCACCCGTCCAAGCAGAGCAACCCGAAGGGCTACTCGGCGGCGACCTGCACGATGAAGTTCAAGTAGCGCGCCCGAACAAGCGCGGGTCGTTGGTGATCACGCCGTCGACCCCGAGTTCCGACATGCGCTCGATCCGGCGGTCGTCGTCGACGGTCCACACGTAGAGCTGCCCGCCGGCGACGTGCACCGCCTCGACCAGTCGCGGCGAGGCCAGGAGCCAGTGCGCCATGATCGCCTGGAGGCGGCCGTCGCGCAGCATCGGGCCGGCCCGCCGGGGTAGCACGAGCCGGATCAATCGCATGAGTGCGTAGGCGCCGGGCGCCACGATGGAGCGGGTGTAGTCGCGGCGGGCGCGCGGGATCGACCACCCCCGTCGCAGCTCGGGAGCGATCTCCCGCAGCCGGTCGAGGCTGCCGAGGTACGTGGACGAGACGAGCGAGCGGTCGCCGAGCCCCCGCTGGCGCAGGCCCTCCGCCACCTCGCGCTCGTAGCCGGGCAGTTTCATGTCCACGTCGAGCTCGACGCCCGCATAGGCCTCGCCGGCGAAGTGGTCGAGCCCCTCGTCGAGCGTGGGCGGGTCGCGCCGCGCGGCGTCCTTGAAATCGTGGGCGAGCACGAGCCGCCCGTCGCGCAGGCGCAGCACGTCGAACTCGATCATGTCGACGCCCGCCTTCAGCGCGGCCGCGAAGCTGTCGAGCGTGTTCCCGGGGGCGACCAGGTCGGCGCCCTTGTGCCCCACTCGCTTGAGCGGCTCCAGATGCGAAGGGCGGGCGCTCACCGCTGGCAGCCCGGGCACCAGTAGGTGGTCCGGTTGTCCTCGCCCTGGCCGCGGCTCCGCACCGACGTCCCGCAGCGCGGGCATGGACGTCCGGAGCGCTCGAAGACCGCGTGCTCCTCGCGCGGGATCCAGCCGCCCCGGGCCACCGAGCCCTGCATGAGCGAGCGGGCCGCGCGCAGGACACCGAGCAGCTCGTCGTCGGTCGCGCCGGCGAGCCTCCGCCAGGGGTCGACGCCCGCGGCGAAGCACGACTCCGACTTCCAGATGTTCCCGATGCCCGCGACGTTGCGCTGGTCGAGCAGCGCCTCGCCGATCCCCCTGCTCTGGTCGTCCGCGCGCAGGTTGCGCAGCGTGGCCCGTTCGTCGAAGTCCGCGGCTAGGACGTCCGGGCCCAGTCCGGCGATCCGCTGATCGAAACGGCTCCGCCCCTCGGTCATCAGCTCCAGCACCGGGCCGTCGAACTGCACGACGTCGTGCTCCGGGGTCCGGATCACGAGCCACGCGCGGTGCGGTGAGCGCCGCCAGCGTTCGCCGCGCCGGTACACCCGCCACGAGCCCCCCATGCGCAGGTGTGAGTGCAGCGTCAGGTCGCCGTCGAAGCGGACGAAGAGGTGCTTCCCGCGGGCGTCCACGGAGCGGACGGCGCGCCCCTCGAGGCGCTCCGGCCAGCGATCGAGAGCATGCCGGCGCTGCGGCGTCTCGATCGATTCGATCGACCGTCCGACGAGCGCCGCCCCGAGTCGCTCGGCCGCCGAGTGGATGGCGTCGCCTTCAGGCATTCCTATGCGGTGAGCGTCAGCTTCCTGGGGCCCTGGCGGAACCCGAGCTCGATCAGGAGCGGCCCGAACGCCGATCCGATCACAGGTTCGCCGTCGAAGCGCTCGAGCGCCATCCGCTTCAGCCGGCCGCGGTGCACGTGGTCCGCCAGCGCCTCGAGGGCCTCGCGGACCCAGCCGGCCGGTTCGCCGGCGGCGTCGACCGGGTCGGCGCGCAGGGTCAGCACGCCCTTGCCGCCGCGCTCCAGGTACAGCACCGGCTCGGCGTCCAGCGTGACCACGTAGGCGCCGGCCACCCGGGCCGGACGGCGGCCGGAGCCGTCGTCGCGCTGGGGCCAGGGGAGCGAGGCCCCGTACGGATTCGCCGGTTCGGTGGCCGCGAGGACCAGCGGACCGGCCGGCTCGTCGGCCCGCAGGCCGCGCAGCCGCTCGATCGCCGCCGCCAGCGCGAACTGGGCGCCGCCCAGGCCCTCCACGAAGTAGCCGCGGCGGGCGGTCCCAAGCGTTTCGAGCTTCGAGAGCTCGTCGTAGAGCCCGGAGAACCCGCCCGGGATCCCCTCGGCCAGCACGGTCTCGCGGGTGACGATCCCGTAGCGCTCGAGCAGGATCTCGGCGACGGCGCGCTTGCGCGGTCCGTGGGCCGGGGCGTCGGCGAACAGCGGCGCGGTGAGCGACCAGCGACCCTGGATCTGGGGCGCCGACGGCCTGCGACGGCGTCCGAAGCGACGCCCCGCCCCGCCTCCGTGCTCGGCGCGCCGCTTGGCCAGAGCGAGCTTGGGCGCGCGCAGCGGCGCAAACGCGTCGTTGCTCACCTCTCCCGCCCACACAAGGTCCCACAGCGCCTCCTGCAGCTCCACGGGCTCCACCGCCCGCCCGTCCACCTCGCCAAGGTCGGCGATCAGGTCGGTCCAGAACGAGGCGCCGCGCTCGAGGCGCGCCCGGATGGCGTCGTGCAGGGGCTCGCCCGGAGGATCCGCGCGGTTCGGCGGCGGGCCGAGCCAGCGGGCATCGTCGCGGAAGTAGAGCGCGATCTTGCCCGAATGGCGGCCGAGCGCCCCGGCCCCGACCCACACCAGCTCGCCGGCGGAGCAGAGAGCGTCCATCCAGGTCTGCGAGTACGCGCCCACCCGGCGGGGAAGCACGTCGCGTTCCCAGACGTCGGGTGCGAGCGCGAGCCCCTGGAGGGGCACGAGCACCTCGCGCAGCCGGTCGACACCGGCGCCGCTCGGTGGAGAGGCGTCCACGCCCTGCCAGGCCGGCAGCAGCCGGGCGAGCGCCCGCTGCTCCGCCGGCTCGACCTCGCGCCGGTACGAGGCCAGCGAGGCCCGCCGCAGCCGGCGCAGCACCTCCGGATCGCACCACTCGCGCTCGGTCCCGCCCGGGCGCAGCTCGCCCCGCACCAGCTCGCCGCCGCGCTCGAGCTCGCGCAGCACCGGCGACGGGTCCACCCGGTAGCGAGTCCCGAGCTCGGTGGTGGTGAACGGACCGTGGGTGCGCGCGTAGCGGCGCACCAGCCGGGCGAGCGGCTCCTCCACCGGCTCGAGGAAGGTCTCGGGCAGCCCACCGGGCGGCACGGCACCGAGCGCGTCGCGGTAGAGGCCGGCGTCCTCGGCGGCGATCCACCGCTCCTCGCCGCCGATCCGCATGACCGCGGCCCTGCGCTCGGCGCGGAGCTGCTCCAGCATGCGGTTGGCGGAGACCGCCTCGAGCGAGCGGGCCTGCGCCTCGGCCGTCGTGACATCGCCCACCGCCCGCAGCACGTCGTGGAGCGAGTCCGCGTTCGGGGCCCAGGTGCGGTCGCTCAGGTGCTGCAGGTCGGCCTCGACATCGCCGAGCGCGTCGGAGTCGATCAGCTCGCGCAGCTCCTCCTGCCCGAGCAGCTCGCGCAGCAGGTCGCGGTCGAGTGAGAGCGCCGCCGCTCGCCGCTCGGCGTTGGGCGTGTCGCCCTCGTACATGTACGTGGCGACGTAGTCGAACAGGAGGGACGAGGCGAAGGGCGACGCCCGCTGCGTCTCCGCCTCCACCAGCGAGATCTCGCGACGGTGCAGCTTGCGCAGGAGGTCCTGCAGCGCCGGCAGGTCGAGCACGTCGCGTAGGCACTCCCTGTACGTCTCGAGCACGATCGGGAACTGCCCGTACGAGCGCGCGACCTCGAGCAGCGACTGTGCCTTGAGCCGCTGCTGCCAGAGCGGCGTGCGGCGGCCCGGATAGGCGCGCGGAAGCAGCAGCGCACGCGCCGCGTTCTCGCGGAAGCGCGCGCCGAAGAGCGCCGACGACGAGAGCTCGCGCACCACGAGGTCCTCCAGCTCGTCGGGGTCCACCATCACCAGGTCGGAGGAGGGCGGCTCGTCGGCGTCGGGGAGGTGCACCACGATCCCGTCGTCCGACCAGATCGCGTCGGCCTCGAGCCCCGCCTCGTCGCGGATACGCGCCGACAGCGCCAGACCCCAGGCGGCGTGTACCCGGCCACCGAACGGCGAGAGCACGCACAGGCGCCAGTCGCCGATCTCGTCGCGGAAGCGCTCCACCACCACCGTCCGGTCGGACGGCAGCACGCGCGTTGCCTCGCGCTGCTCGCGCAGGAACTGGACCAGGTTGCGCGCGGCGCGGCGGTCGAGGTCGTGGGACTGCTCGAGCTCCGCCGGCTCCCGGTCCACCGCCCAGCGCGAAAACTCTCCAATAGCGCGGCCGAGCTCGATGGGGCGGCCCACGCCGTCGCCGCGCCAGAAGGGGACGGCGCCCGGCGCACCGGGCGCGGGAGTGACGATCACGCGGTCGCGGGTGATCTCCTCGATCCGCCAAGTGGAGGCGCCCAGCAGGAAGGTCTGCCCGGGTCGGGCCTCGTAGACCATCTCCTCGTCTAGCTCGCCCACCCGGCGCCCGTCGGGCAGGTGGACCCCGTACAGGCCGCGGTCGGGGATGGTCCCGGCGTTGGTCACCGCGAGCTGGCGGGCGCCCCTTCGGGGCCGGATCGTGTCGGCAACTCGGTCCCACACGATCCGCGGCCGCAGCTCGGAGAACTGCTCCGACGGATAGCGGCCGTCGAGCATGTCGAGCACGTTGTCGAGCAGCTCCCGCGACAGGTCCGAGTAGGGGTAGGAGCGGTGGACGAGCTCGTGCAGCTCCGGCACGCTCAGCTCCTCGTCCTCGGAGACCGTCATCGCGACGATCTGCTGGGCCAGCACGTCGAGCGGGTTGCGCGGCACGACGGTCGGCTCGATCTCCCCTTCTCGCATCCGCTTGACCACGACGGTGGACTCGAGGAGGTCGGCGCGGAACTTGGGGAAGATCCGCCCCTTCGAGACCTCGCCCACGCCGTGCCCGGCGCGCCCTATGCGCTGGAGGCCGCGGGTGACGGACTTCGGCGACTCCACCTGGAGCACCAGGTCCACCGCGCCCATGTCGATCCCGAGCTCGAGCGACGATGTGGCCACCAGGCAGGGCAGCTCACCGGACTTGAGCAGCTCCTCGACCACCAGGCGCTCCTCGCGGGCCAGCGAGCCGTGGTGGGCCCGCGCGATCTCGACGGGCGGGTGGTCCGGCGGACCCGCGCCGTTGCCCGATCGGCCGCCTGCCTCGGCGGCGCGCTCTCCCGCCAGCTCGTTGAGGCGCATGGCCAGCCGCTCGGCGCCGCGGCGGTTGTTCACGAACACGATCGTCGAGCGGTGCTGCTCGATCAGGTCGAGCAGCTGTGGGTAGATGGCCGGCCAGATCGACCGCCTGCCGGCCGTCTCGCCCGGCACGGCGACGATGTCTGACTCGACGTCCGGCTCGGCCATGTCCTCCACCGGCACCTCGATCCGGACGTCGAGCGGCTTGCGCACGCCCGCGTCCACGATCCTGCACTCGCGCCCGGGCCCGGTCAGGAAGCGGCCAACCTCCTCGAGCGGCCGCTGCGTGGCCGAGAGGCCGATGCGCTGCACCGGCCGTCCGGCCTGGCGCTCGAGGCGCTCCAGCGTGAGCGCGAGGTGGGCGCCGCGCTTGGTCTGCGCCACCGCGTGGATCTCGTCCACGATCACCCACTCCACGCCCTCGAACAGCTCACGCGCGCGCGAGGTGAGCATCAGGTAGAGCGACTCCGGCGTGGTGATGAGCACGTCGGGCGGCTTGCGCAGCATGGCCTGGCGCTCGCGCTGCGGGGTGTCCCATGTCGTACGACAGGGCCTTCAGCGGCGAGACGTAGACCAGCCGCGTGCGGCGGGCGCCCTCCGGGACCGGTTCCGCAACGAGCCGATCCAGGCCCCACAGGAACGCCGCGAGCGTCTTGCCGGAGCCGGTCGGGGCCGACAGCAGCACGTGGTCGCCGGCCGCGATCGCGGGCCAGGCCCGGCGCTGGGCCTGAGTGGGCTCGGCGAACGCGCTGGCGAACCAATCACGGACCTCCGGGGTGAACGTCGCGAGGGGATCTGAGGGCATCGAACCCATCAGCGTAACTCCCGGGAGTGCTCGGCCGGAGCGCGCACCCGGATATAAAGGCCACGTGTCCGATCTGCCACCCGGCTCGGAGTTCGCGGGGCACCGCATCGAGGAGGTGGTGGGCCACGGCGGGATGGGCGTGGTCTACAGGGCGGTGCACGTGGCCCTGGGGCGCACCGTGGCGCTCAAGATCCTGGCGCCCGAGCTCGCGGGGAACGACGAGTTCCAGACCCGCTTCCGTCAGGAGTCGAAGCTGGCGGCGTCGATCGACCACCCCAACGTGATCCCGATCTTCGACGCCGGCGAGGAAGGGGACTCGCTGTACGTGACCATGCGCTTCGTCGCGGGCACCGACCTCAGGCAGCTGGCGGCCAGCGGCGGGCTCGACCCGACGCGTGCCGCGCGCATCGTTGCGCAGGCCGCGGAGGCGCTGGACGCCGCGCACGCTCGCGGCCTGGTCCACCGCGACGTGAAGCCGGGGAACGTCCTCATCGAGTCGCACGGCGGGCAGGAGCACGCCTTCCTCACGGACTTCGGGCTGACGAAGCAGGTCTCGTCGGACCCGAGCATCACCGAGACCGGCAACTGGCTGGGCACGGTCGACTACGCCGCTCCGGAGCAGATCCGCGCGAGGCCGCTCGACCGCCGCGCCGACGTCTACGCGCTCGGAGGGGTCCTGTACTGGGCTCTCACCGGCCGGGTGCCCTACCCGCGAGAGGGCGACATGGCGAAGATGTACGCCCATCTCAACGACCCGCCGCCGCCGCTCGGCGACTCCATTCCCGCCGAGCTCGCGTCCGTCGTGGCGACGGCGATGGCCAAGGACCCTGCGGACCGCTACCAGAAGGCCGGCGACCTCGGCCGGGCGGCGCTCGCGGCGGCTGGGCGCGCGCCGTCAGCGGCCGATCGCAACGAGGCGGCGACCCGTCCTCTTCCGGTAGCCCCGGCATCACCCTCCGCTGTCCGCCCGCCGCCCACGCGCACGCTCCCCGTGCCGCCCGCCCGCCGCAACCGGATCGCGGCGGTCGGCGCGCTGGGTGTGGGATTGGTGCTGCTGATCCTCGCGCTCGCGGGCGCGTTCTCGGGCGGTGGGGGCGGGTCCGGCTCGAGCGGCGGCAAGACGGGGGCGGCACGCCGACCGCTACCACGCCGAGGACGCGGCCGCGCTCGGCGCGCTCTTCACGCCCGACGCGGTGCGGCGGAACGGGAACAGCGCGCCGCAGGCCCGGACCGCGGCGATCGCCGACTACAGGAGCCAGTTCGCGAAGCTCGCGGGCCCACCCGTTTATCGCCTCAGCGGGCTGCGCATGAGCGCCCGTCCGGGCGCCGTGACCGTCATGGGCCGCTACGCGATCTCGGCCGATACCGGCACCACCACGGGCCGCATCGCCTTCGCGCTCGTGGAGCGCGGCGGGCGGCTCCTGATCCGCCGCCTTCTCGTCACACCCGACTAGCCTGCGTCCGTCAGCGCGATATTCCTCCAGGGCGCCGCGCCGGCGCACCCGGTAACCGCGGCAATAAAGGGGAAACTGGACGGGCTTGAGCCATACGGTCCTGCCTACGGGTCGCATACCGACCCCTATCCAGGACAGTGCGGGATTTCTCTCCTTACCTGCCCCTCATTCGGCAGTCGGGCGTCTCAGCTCGCGGCGAGCTCCCGCGCGCGGGAGAAGACCGCGTCCATCATCTCCTCGGTGAGCTTGCCGGTGAAGGTGTTCTGCTGGCTCGGGTGGAACGAGCCGAGCATCGTTAAGCCGCCATCGGTCTCGTGCTCCGCGCCGTGGCCGAAGCGTGGCCTTGGCCGGGCCGCGAGGAGCCGGGCGGCGGCGTCCCAGGCGAACTGCCCGAGGCACACGATCACCCGCACGCGCGGAAGCAGGCGGAGCTCCTCGGCCGCGTAGGGGAGGCAGTTGTCCCGCTCTGCCGGGAGCGGCCGGTTGCCGGGCGGCGCGCAGCGCACGGCCGCACCCACGAAGGCGCCGAGGAGCCGCAGCCCGTCCCCGGGCCGCTCGGAGGTCGGCTGGCTCGCCAGGCCGACGCGGTGCATCGAGGCGTACAGCCAGTCGCCCGAACGGTCGCCGGTGAAGACCCGCCGTAGATCGCAGCGTCTGGATCGCCGAAGCCGGGCACCGGGCGGCCCCAGTACTCTTCGCTCGCGAACGCGGCGCGCCGCTCGCGCGCCACCCGCTCCCTCCAGTCCACCAGCCGCGGGCAGCGGCGGCAGCGGATCACCCGCCGCTCCAGCGCGGCGAGCTCGCTTCCGGGATCCAGCCCGGTGCGCGAGGCGATCAGGCCTTCAGCCTGCGGCCCGTCGTGAACAGCCACTGAGACCAGAGGTAGACGGGGATCGCAAGCGCCGCGGTCACCCCCAGGGCCAGCAGCACGCTCACGTCGGCGTGCCCCAGGAAGCCGTACCGGACCGCGCTCACGAGGTAGAAGAGCGGGTTCACGTGGGAGAGCTCGTGCCAGGGCGAGGGGAGCCGCGCGACCGAGTAGAACACTCCGCCCACGAAGACGAGCGGCAGGATGAGGATGTTGTTCACGAACATGTGGTGGTCGAAGGTCTCGGCGTAGATCCCGACCACGGTTCCCAGCGCGGCGAACAGCAGCAGCCCGAGGGCGATCGCGGCGACCAGGACGATCGGCTCGCGTATTGGCGTGCCGGTGATGGGGACGGCGATCGCGCCTAGCCCCAGCCCGATCGCAACCGAGCGGACGATGCCGCCAACCTGGTAGCCGATGTTCATCTGCCAGGCGTGCATGGGCGCCGACAGCACGTCGTTGATGTAGCGGTCCGACCGCGCCTGGAACACCGACGACGAGTTGTTGCTGTACGCCGCCTGGACCATCGCCATCGTGATCAGCCCGGGCACGATGAACTCCCGGTACGGGAAGCCGTCGATGTGGCGGATCCGGCCGCTCAGGGAGAACCCGAAGACCACGATGAACAGCGCGGACGCGATGATCGGGGCGAGGACGGTCTGGGTCCACAGCTTGGAGACGCGAAGCGTCTCGCGCTTGAAGAGCCAGAGCAGCCCGCGGTTGCCGGTCACATCGCCCCCATGGCCTTGACGTAGACGTCGGCGAGGCTGTCCGCGCTGTATGCGTCGCGCAGGCGCTCCGACGTGTCGCGGGCGATGAGCTCGCCGTGGCGGATCAGCGCGATCTCTTCGCACAGCACCTCCGCCTCCTCCAGGTAGTGCGTGGTGAGGAGGATCGTGGTGCCCTCCTCATGGAGCCGGCGGATGTAGCGCCACAGCTCCTGCCGGAGCTCGAAGTCAACACTCGCGGTCGGCTCGTCGAGGATCACGAGCCGCGGCCGGTGCATGAGCGCGCGGGCGAGCAGCAGGCGGCGGCGCATCCCGCCGGACAGCCGCGGCGTGCGCACGTCGGCCTTGGAGGCCAGGTCGAAGACGTTGATCATCTCGGCGGCGCGGCGGCAGGCGTCGTCCTTCGTCATCCCGAACCAGCCGCCGTGGTAGATGAGCGTCTCCTCCACGGTCAGGAAGCGGTCCAGGTTGATGTCCTGCTCCGCGAGGCCGATCCAGCTCCGGGCCAGCAGCGAGCCCGCCGGCTCGCCGAACACGAGTACCTCGCCCGAGGTGATCCGAATCAGGTTGCAGACCGCGCTGAT
>VAWV01000300.1:5665-7138 GCA_005883295.1 Actinomycetota bacterium | reverse complement strand
CGGCGGAGCCAGTCGCGCTCGCCCTCCGCCCGCTCGAGCGCTGCCTCGGACTGGCGCACGTATTCGCGGGTCAGCTCCAGCCGGCGCAGCCGGGCCCGGGCGAGGTCCTGGAGCGCCGGCTCGGCATCCGGGGCCGGCCGCTCGGCGATGGCCCGGAGCGCGTCCGCGAAGGAGTCGGCGGCGTCCTCGGCCGAGGGCCACTCTCGCGCCGTCTCGAGGGCGCCCTCGGAGAGGGTCCCGAGTAGCGACGCGTCGCGCGCGAGGCGATCGAGCGCGCGGACGGTCCCGGGCGCGTCGTCGAAGCCAACGACCAGCCCGTTGCGCCCGTGCACGACGTGCTCCTCGTGGCCCGTATACGGGGTGACGACGGCCGGCGTCCCCACGTGGGCGGCCTCGATCGGCGCGAGGCCCAGGCTCTCGACGCGCGAGAGCTTGACGAGCACGTCGCTCTCCGCGTAGAGGTCCGCCATCCCGCCCGGATCGAGGCCGCCTACCACCCGCGCCCCGTCCACCTCGCCGGCGTCCGCCGGGTCCCCGGCCACGACGGTGAGCTCGGCCGGCTCGCGCATGGCGCCGACACACGCGACCGCCTCGTGGACCCCCTTGAACCACATCGACGGCTGGCCCTCCACGAGGACCCGAAGCGGCCCCTCACGCGGAGCCCGCTGGCGCGGCGGGAAGGCCGACTTGTCGATGCCCCTCCGGACCATCTCGCAGGGCGCGTCCGGCCGCAGCTCCGCGAGCAGGTCGCGCATCCAGCCGGCGACCGTGACGAAGGCCACCGGCAGCGACAGGACCTCCTCTGCCGCCAGGCGCTCGAAGAAGTGGCGCTCCTCGTAGAAGCGGCTCTCGATGCTCTGGAGGAGCACGGCGCGGCGCCGGGCCGGGACGCGCCACAGGTGGCCGGCGGTCCCCCACCAGGTGGCGATCGCCACGTCGTACGGGTCGTCGCCCTCCGGGATCGGCTCGCCATCGGCCCGGATGAGCTCCACCTCGAAGCTCGCCCGCGCCTCGAGCAGGCGCGCGTACGAGCGGATCGTCTCCGCGCCGCCCGAGCGCCCCAGCTCGGGGACCAGGAAGCAGATCCTCACGCGCGGGCGGCCGCGGTGGCCGGGGCGACGGATTCGAGGAAGCGCTCGAGCTCGTCGATCCGGGCCTCCCAACCGTGGGCCGACGCGGTCCGCACCCCCTCCACGCACAGCCGGCCGCGCAGCTCGGCGTCGGCGAACACCCGCTCGAGGGCCGCGCGCACCGATTCCGGGTCGCGGTCAGCCATCAGGCAGTTCTCGCCGTCGCGGCAGAAGTCGCGGTTGCCGTGGGCGTCGGTGCAGACGACCGGCGTGCCCGCCGCCATCGCCTCGAGCAGCGGCAGGCAGAAGACCTCGTGCCGGGAGGTCTGCACCAGCGCCGTGGCGCGGTTCAGCAGCTCGCACACCTCGGAGTCGCTCGGCGCGGTGAAGTAGCGCGCCCCGA
>VAWV01000300.1:0-5614 GCA_005883295.1 Actinomycetota bacterium | reverse complement strand
GCAGCACGCGGTCCTCCCGCCGGACCTCGAGCTCGCGGAACGTCTCGAGGTTCACCCCGGGCGCCACGATCGTCGGCGACAGGTTGAGCTCGCGCAGCCGGTCGGCGACCCAGGTGGAGGTGGTCAGGTAGCGAAACTCCTCCCTGTAGCTCTCGAGCACGGCCGCGTGCATCCGCGGCTGGTCCGGGTAGTAGGAGGTCTCGATGTCCTGGACGAGGTAGACCGGGATGCCCCGCCTGACCGACGCCTGCCAGACCGGAGCGGCCGTGTTCCACCAGGTGGCGACCTTGATGCCGTCGACCTCGGCGAGGGCCTCGGCGAGCTCCCCGTAGGTCTCGAAGGTGCGCACCGGCACCTGAAGGTCGAACCAGTCGGGCGGGCCACCGAGCGAGTACAGCTCGCACTCGTGGCCGCGCGCGGCGAGGCGGTTGAGGTGCTCGAACGCCACCCGGTGCCCGCCGCCGACCCCGGTGTCCTCGGTCACGTAGGCGATGCGAAGGCGGCCCTCCGTGGTGCGCACCTCGCGGACGTCGAACCAGTCGCCCCACCGCTCCCAGAAGAGCCGCTGGGAGTCGAGCTCGCGCTCGCCCTGCTCCATGCCACGTGTGCGGGCCTCGTGGTGGATCAGCGTCGAGCGCGGGTCGTAGAGCACGAGCATCCCCGCCTCCCAGGCCCGAAGGCACCAGTCCACGTCCTCGTACGCCATCCCGTAGCGCTCGTCGAGGAGGCCGATGCGGTCGAGCGCCGTGCGCTTCGCGTAAATGCACGCCCCGGTGACCGCCAGCGTCGGGCCGCCGATGTTCGCGGGGCCGTGGCCCGCGGGCTTGAACCGGTAGCGGTGGTCGAACCAGTCCGGCGCGCCGAGGTTGCGCACGGTGCCCGCGGACTGGATCGTGCGGTCCGGGTAGAGCAGCCTCGGTCCCACGATCGCGACCTCGTCCGCGCCGTACGCGGCGTGCTGGAGTGCCTCGAGCCAGCCGGGACGGGCGATCACGTCGCTGTTCAGGAGCACCACGTCGTGGTCCTCGGCGGCTGCGCGCATCCCGCGGTTGGCGTTCGCGGCGAACCCGCGGTTCTCGCCGGCCAGGATCACCTCCGCCTTCCCCTCGAGCGCGTCCCGCAGCTGCTCCCCGAACGGAGCCGGGCTCGCGTCGTCCACGACGATGACGCGGACCTTCTTCGGATCGGATGTCCGGCGCACCGCCTTCACCGCGTCGACCGTGGTCTCGGGCGGGCCGAAGCTGCGCCCGAGGGGGGTCAGCCGCAGCGGGAACGTGAGCGCCCGCAGCAGGAACTGCCCGAGCCCGCGGTACTTGATCGTGAGCCACGCGCGCCGGGGCAGCCGGCTGAGGTTGTCCGCGAGGAGCGCGCGCAGCGACTCGAGCCGCCATCGCATCGCGTGCAATCTAGCTACGCTGCCGCGCCCGATGGAGCGACTCCCCACACGGCTGGATGGGCCCCTCCTCCTCCAGCCGCGGACTCACGGCGACGAGCGCGGGTTCCTGGCCGAGACCTACCGCCGGGCGGTCCTCGCCGAGATGGGTATCGAGGAGGAGTTCGTGCAGGACAACCACTCGCGGTCGGCCAGGGGTGTCCTTCGCGGGATCCACTTCGCGGCGGGTCGCGGGCAGTCGAAGCTCGTGCGCTGCGCTCGCGGATCGATCCTCGACGTGCTCGTCGACCTGCGGCGCGGCTCGCCAACCTTCGGGCAGTGGGAGGGGTTCGAGCTTGACGACCGGGAGCTGCGAATCCTGTACTGCCCGGTGGGGTTCGGGCACGGGTTCTGCGTGACGAGTGACATTGCGGACGTCGTCTACAAGCTCTCGAGCTACTACGACCCCGACCTGGAGCGCGGGATCGCCTACGACGACCCTGACGTCGGGATCGAGTGGCCCGACCTCGAGCTGACGGTCTCGGAGCGCGACGCCACGGCGCCCCGCCTTCGCGACGTGGCGGACGAGCTGCCGTTCGAGTACGCCCGCTAGATCTCCAGCCAGTCGATCCGCCGCCCGCACAAGCTCGAGGCGCGTGCCGGGGGGATCTGGCCCACGCGGGTGGTGTCGCCCACGCGCGTGAAGACGAGCGGCCCGACGATGTTGGGGTGCCGGCTCGACGCCCGCCACCACGCGCGGTGGGCGGCGGTCACGTGGACCACGGTCCGGCGCTGCAGCTGGGCCACCGCGATCGGCTGCCACAGCGCCGGCAGGCCCATGTCGTCCCCCGCGCTGCCGACCTTCGCGAACCCGGCCTGACCGATCGGCCGCGCGTAGAGGACGATGCCCGGCCCGAGGCTCCCGGCGATCCACGCGTAGTAGCGCCCGGGTTGGACCTCGACGAAGCCCGACCCGGACCCGCCGGTGATCGACAGGAACGTCTCGGGCTTGAACAGCGG
This sequence comes from Actinomycetota bacterium, assembly GCA_005883295.1. Taxonomy (GTDB): domain Bacteria; phylum Actinomycetota; class Thermoleophilia; order Solirubrobacterales; family Thermoleophilaceae; genus AC-37. The sequence goes on along the minus strand of VAWV01000300.1, from coordinate 3,222 downwards.
CACCGGGTGGAAGCCGGCCCAGCCGCGCCCGGGAATCGCCACGATCGGTGCGGGCGGGGCGAGCGCGGCTCGGACCGGCACGTGCAGGCGCGCCGCGGTCGCGAGCAGCGCTCGCACCGAGGGGCGCGCTGGAACGCCGCCCCGGCAGCGGAGCGGCGCGGCCCCGAGGTAGCCGTCCGAGCCGGACGGCAGGTGCATGCGCGGGGCCGGCCCCGTCCGCCGCCAGAGCACGTACCGCTTGGTCTCGAACGCGGGCGTGAAGTTTGAGGGCGGGCGGCTCCCGTACGGATCGCGCCGCACCAGCACCAGCGGAAACATCTCGATGTGCCGGAGCTGGTAGTCGTCCGGGTCGAGCGGGCGGACCGGCGGCAGGTTGCCCGGGCGGCTGAAGAACGCGTACGGCACGCGGAACGTGTGCTCGATCCACGGCCTCGAGCCACGCAGGATGTACGGCGCCCACTGCTCGTAGTCGTCGATCAGGAGCGGCCCCTGCCCCCGGGTGCGCTCCGCAACCTGCGCCAGCTCCTGGAAGCGGTAAGCCAGGAGCGCGCCGGCCACGATGCCGACGATCCGCAGGGCGCCGCCGGCCCGCACAAATGCGAGCACCCCCGCGGCGCTGGCCAGTGCCAGCGCGGGCGCCGCGGCGACGTAGGTCTTGGCGTCGTAGTAGATCGACGCGCGCGGCGTGACGATCACGACCGCCGCGAGCCCCGCGAGGAGCGCCAGCGGAATGGCGAGGTTCCTCCGCCGGAGCGCCCAGGCCCCGCCCACGACGCAGGCCGCGCCTGCGAGCCACACGCCGGCCGGGCTGAGCCCCGCCGCGTAGGTGGCCGGCAGCCGGTAGTCGTGCGCCAGCCACACGTTGAAGGCCTCGCGGAAGGGAACGGCGCCCACCAGGTTCCCGACCGCGCCCGTGATCGTGCCGTTGTTCTCCCTGAAGAAGCTGACCGTGCGGACGGCGATCGGGAGGGCGAGCAGCACGCCGATGGCCGCGGCCGGCACGAGCGGCAGGAGCCCGCCGGATGAGCTCGCGTGCCAGGCGCGCCACCCGAGCACAGCGGCCACGACCAGTCCCGCCGGAGCCACCCACGCGAGCCCGCCGTAGCCGAGGTCCGCAACGGCGGCGCCGGCCGCCACCGCGGCTGGAACCAGCGACAGCCGCGTAAGCGGGCGCCCCAGCGCGTTCGCCGCCAGCGCCACCGCGCCGTAGGCGGCGAGCGGCAGGAGCACCTCCTTGGTGCCCCCCTGCACGTGGTACGAGTAGACCAGGTAGCCGACCCCCGCCAGCGTTCCGGCGGCGGCCGCGAATGCCCGCGGCGCCGCCAGGGTCCGCAGCAGCGCGTACGAGACGAGCGCCATGAGCGCGAGCACCACCGCGCTCAGCGGCGTCCACAGGTGGAAGACGTCGACGCCGGTGAGGACCCGTCCGAACAGCGGCCACGCGTAGCTCCCGAGGGGATAGCCGGCCTCCAGGTCGCGCGTGGCCGCGTGCACCGAGTCGCGGAGGGGATGCGCGGCGGGGTCGCCGTTCAGCTGGTAGCCGAGCATCGCCGAGTTGCCCGTGCCGACCAGCGGCGCCATCGCGATGCCGTACGCGACCACGAAGGCGGCCGCCGGCCAGAGCGCGGCCGCGCCGATCGGCGGCAGGGATCCCCTGCGGCGCACGTCCACGACCGCGAGCACGGCCCCGGCGAGCGCCAGCGCGGCGAGAACCGCCACCGAGACCTTGCCGCTGAGGCCCAGGCTGAGGAGCGCCGACGTGATCCCGACGCCCGCCAGGAACCCGGCCGGGACGGTGAGCGCGCCCAGTTCGGCGCGGGTGAGCCGGCCGAGGAGCCAGCCGAGCGCTGCGGAAACCGCGACAACGAGCGCTGGCACGAGGATCCAGGCCTCGACCAGCGTCGAAGGTGATCTCAGGTTCACCGGGCGCGAATGTAGCCTCCCGCCCATCATGGGGGCCGAGCGCAAGCTTCCGCCCGTCACCGGGCCGGGGCGGATCGACACCGAGTTCGCGGCGCCGCAGCTCGCGAGCGACCGGCTCACGCCCACGAGCCCGGAGCCGCTGATCAGCTTCGTCGTCCCGGCGTACAACGAGGCCTCGAGCCTCCAGGACGTGCTCCAACGGGTCTACACGCTGCCGCTGCGCGCGGAGGTGATCGCGGTCGACGACGGCTCGACCGACCGCACCGCGGAGATCCTCGAGCGGTTCGCCGAGTCCCACGGGCTGATCGTGATCCGGCACGAGCGCAACCGCGGCAAGGGCGCGGCGGTGCGCACCGGCATCGCGCGCTCGACGGGGGAGGTCGTGCTCATCCAGGACGCCGACATGGAGTACGACCCGAGCGACGTGCCGGACCTGATCCGGCCGATCGTGGAGGGCTACGCCGACGTGGTCTACGGCTCCCGGCTGACCGGCGGCCGCCCCCAGCGCGCGTACATGTTCTGGCACCTGCTGGGCAACAGGCTGCTCGCACTGCTCACCAACGTGCTCTGGAACACGACGCTGTCGGACATGGAGACGGGCTACAAGGCGTTCCGGGGCGAGCTGGTGCGGAGCTTCGAGCTGACCGAGGACGACTTCCGCATCGAGCCCGAGATCACCGCGCAGGTGCTCGACCGCAAGCTGCGCCTCTACCAGCTCCCGATCGCCTACTACGGCCGCGCGTACGACGAGGGGAAGAAGATCGGCTGGCGCGACGGCCCGCCCGCGGTGTGGACGCTTCTGCGGCTCCGCTTCGGCGGCTCGCGACGCCGGAGGAGCGGCTGAGCCGCACCGGCACAGCGCCGGACGGCGGGCTCCGTGGTCTCCCGAGGCCACTCCACGCCGCCGCACAGGTCGGGCTCCTCAGCGCCGTCGCAAGCGCCATCCTTAGACCCACCTATCGCTCCGGGCGGCCGCTGCTCACGAACCGCCACGAGCTGCCGGTCCTGCTCAACCGCCGCGGGCTCCTGGGATCCGCCGTGGAGATCGGGGTTCGCGCCGGCGAGTACTCGGCGATCATCCTTGAGCGCTGGAACGGGCGCCTGCTGATCTCCGTCGATCCCTGGGCGGAGGCCCCGGCCGGCGACTACCTGGACATCGCCAACGTCGACTCGGCCACCCACGAGCAGCTCCACGCCGTCGCCCGGAGCCGCCTGGCCCGATTCGGCGACCGGAGCGAGGTCTGGCGGATGACGGGAGACGATGCCGCCGAGCGAATCTCGCCGCGCAGCCTGGACTTC
>VAWV01000186.1 GCA_005883295.1 Actinomycetota bacterium | reverse complement strand
GGGTCCGCGTCGCAACCGCAACTGGCTCTCGTCCTGGGTCGAGTGGACGGACGGCGTTTCCGACGAGCGCCGCTGGCTCCTCTACGACGCGATGACCTCGGGCGGCCTGCTGGTCGCCGCCGCAGAGGACAGTGGCGCCCCCGGGGCGCGGATCGGACGGCTGGTGGAGGGTCGGGCCGGTGCGATCGCCGTCAGGGGTTGAACGGAATCACCTAAGGGCGGGTTCGAGGCGTCCTGGCGGCTCCCGGTCGATCGAGAGTCCATTTGTACAGCTATGACGAGTACAAATGGACTTTCGACCTGGGCGGGCGGTGGTCAGCGCCTGAACGGCGAGATCATCGCTCCGATGATCGCCCCCGTCGCCGCGCCGCCCAGGCCGGCCGCCCAGCTCGTGTCGGTCGTCCACCACCCACGCCGTGAGGAGGGCGAGCGCCCCGCCGTTGGCGCCGATCGCCGGGTAGACGCTCAGGGCCACGGTGAGCGCACCGCCCGCGGTGGCGCCGAGCAGGAAGATCGCCAGCACCGCGCCGGAGCCGAAGCGGCGCTCGAGGTGCATCCCGAACAGGCCCGTGGCGACAAGCGTGGCGAACAGCGAGCCGGCGTTGGTGTGAACGAACGCGTAGGCCGGCAACCGCCACCAGTCGTGGCCGATCGGCCCGACGATCGCGCCGAGGTCGGAGATCGTCAGCCCGCCGACCCACGCCAGCGTGGTGCCGAGCGCCGCCACGACGATCGCGATCGTGGCGTAGGGCCTGGTCTCGGGGGCGATCCCGGGTATCTCGTCGCGCCGCAGCCGGGGCAGCGACCGCCGCCGGCGCCGCGGGACGGCGTCCGGCTCCGCGCCGCGCTCCAGCTTCGGAGCGCGCTTGCGGACCCGCTGGCCGCAGTACGGACACTCGGTCACGTACATGCTCACCTCGGAGCCGCAGTTCTTGCAGACGACGAATAGCTCGGCTTCGCTCACCGATTCGAGGATACCCCCGGGGAGAGCCCGCCAGGAAGGCCTGACCGTCTACGCCGAGGTCTTCTCGATGATCTCGCCCACCACCTCGCGGAGATCGTGGTTGGCCTCGTAGACGACGATCTGCCGGGCGGCGCCGTTGCCGCGCTGGAGCAGATCCTCGATGGCGTCGAGCTCCCCGTCGGAGCCGAGCTCCTGGGAGTGCGGGCGCACCCGGTCGATCACCCGCCGGGCCAGCTCCTTGGTGGAGACCCGATCCTTGCTCGGCAGGTCCACCAGCTCGCCGTCCAGGCCGTGGCGGGCAGCTAGCCACTTGTTCTCGTCGAGCATCTCGTAGGGATAGGTGGAGAGCGCCTCGCCGGACTCGTAGTGCTCGCACAGCTCCTTGACCATCGCCTGGACGAGCGCGGCGAGCGCGAGCGTGTGCTCGAGCCGGGTCTGAGCGTCCATGACCCGGACCTCGACGGTGCCGAAGTTGGGGTGGGGGCGGACGTCGTACCAGAGGTAGGTGTAGTCCTCGATCGCCCCGCTCTCCACCATGAAGCCGACCCGCGCCGAGTACTCCTCGAAGTTCTTGTAGGTGGGCGGGATCCCGACCCGCGGGAAGGCCCTGAAGATCGGGGTGCGGGTGGAGAGGAGGCCGGTGGCGTCCGCGCGCCAGAAGGGGGAGTTGGCGGACAGGGCGAGCAGCAGCGGCACGTGCACGCGCATGCCGTTGGCCACATGGATGGCCTTGTCGGCGTCGTCGACGCCCACGTGCACATGCACCCCGAAGATGAGCTCCTGGCGGGCTACGAAGCGGAGCGCCGCCACCAGGTCCCTGTAGCGCGGCCGGGCAACGATCCGCTGGTCCTCCCACATTGCGAAGGGGTGGGTGCCGGCCGAGCCGATCGCCAGCCCGAGCTCGGAGGCGGTCCGCTGCGTGAGCCGTCGCAGGTCGCGGAGCTGGGCGCCCGCCTCACGCGTGTTCTTGCAGGGGGTGGTAGCCACCTCCAGCACGGACTCCATCAGCTCCGGCTTGATCTGCCCCTCGGCCTGCGGAAGGGCCTCCAGCATGGCCTCGATGGAGTTCTGGAGCTCCAGCGTCTCGGAGTCGACGATCATGAGCTCCTCCTCGATCCCGAGCGTGTAGCTGGGGCCCGTGAACCGGTGCTCCATCGCGCGGATGGTAAGGGCCGAGCGGGATATCCTCCGGCGCGTTCAGCGCTCAAAGCAGGAAGGCAGGCACATGGGTCTCGGATACGACGGAAAGCTGTTCATCCTGGCGTTCGACCACCGCGGGTCGTTCCAGAAGAAGTGGTTCGGCCTGGAGGGCGACCCGTCGCCCGAGGACGTCGAGAGGGTCACGGACGCCAAGCACCTGATCTTCGAGGGCCTGCTGCACGCTGCCGAGGACGGCGCGGACCCGGCGCTCACCGGATCGCTCGTGGACGAGCAGTTCGGCGGCACCGTGCCCGGGGAGGCCCGCGAGCGCGGCTTCAGGCTCGCCATGCCAGTCGAGAAGAGCGGCCAGAACGAGTTCGACTTCGAGTACGGGGACGCCTTCGGGGAGCACATCGAGAAGTTCGACCCCGATTTCTCGAAGGTGCTGGTCCGCTACAACCCCGAGGGCGACGCCGAGATGAACCGCCGCCAGCTCGAGCGGCTACGGCGGCTCTCGGACTGGCTCCACGAGCGCGACCGCAAGTTCCTCTTCGAGCTCCTCGTCCCGGCCGAAGCGCAGCAGCTCGAGTCCGTGGGAGGGGACACGGCCCGCTACGACGCGGAGCTGCGGCCCGACCTGATGCGCCGCACGATCGCCGAGATCCAGGACGCCGGCATCGAGGTGGACGTCTGGAAGATCGAGGGCGTGGACGAGCGATCCGACGCCGAGATGCTCGCCGAGCAGACCCGGGTCGGGGGCCGTGACGGAGTTGTCTGCGTCCTACTGGGCCGGGGCGCGGACGACGACAAGGTGGACCACTGGCTCAGCCAGGCGGCGCCGGTCGAGGGGTTCGTCGGCTTCGCGATCGGCCGCAGCATCTGGGGCGACCCGCTCAAGCAGTTCCTCGCCGGTGACCTCGAGCGGGAGGCGGCCGCCGAGCAGATCGGCAGCAACTACACGCGCTTCGTTCGCGTCTACCAGGACGCGGAGTCGGCCGTGTCCACCGGCTGACGCGCGCCGGCGGCCGCCGCAGTGCGGTCCGGTAGGGTTGCAAGATCTCATGCGGATGAGGCAGTCGCTGGCTCAGTTCGAGGCAGCGTTCAACGATCAGGCGGTCGAGGAGCGCATACGCAGGGAGCGCCTGCGGCGCGCCGCTGCCGTGCGCTCACGCATACGGCGGCGCGAGCGCGTGCGCAAGAGCGGGACCATGCGATACATCGCGCTCGTGCTCGCGATGCTGGCCACGACCGTGCTCGTGACCGTGGCGATGTTCCGAGCCCTCGCCCTCTGGTTCGGCTAACGCGCGGTTACTGCCCTTCCTTGAGCTTGTCCAGCGCCTGATCCACGGCCTTCCGCTCCTCCTCCGGCTTGGCGGTGTCCTGGCGGATCTCGAGGTAGACCTCCTTGCGGAAGACAGGCACGGACCGCGGCGCCTCGATGCCGATCCTCACCTTCTCGCCCATGATCGCGAGGACCGACACCTCGATGTCGTCCCCGATCATGATGCTCTGGTTGGTCTTTCGTGTAAGGACCAGCATGGCGCCTCGGCGCAACCCTACCTTGCGCCCCGGCCGGCCGTAAAGGGAGCGAGGCATCGGAATGTCGGAATCCTTTCCGTGGGTAATTCTAAGGGCCGGTGCAAGGGTCACTGGTAGCCTTCCGCCGCCGTGGCGCGCAGGTCGCTCAAGCCTCAGCTCAACCAGATCCGGACATGGGTGGGCCAGGGGCGAACGGACGCCTGGATAGCGCATCAGCCGGACGTGAGCGTGGGCGAGCTCGTGTCCTTCAAGCGTGAGCACGAGCTGGCCCCGCCGGAGGCGGGGGACGGAGACCAGGCCGCTGATGCCGGCGGTCTGGAGGAGGATCTCCGCGCCCAGGACGACGCGCTGGTTGCGGCGGCGCTCGACGCGGAGCCGGCCGAGGAGCCGGAGCAGGAGGCTGAAGAGGAGGCCGAGGACGGCGAGGGCCAGGCCAGGCGCCGGAGGCGCGGCCGGCGCGGCGGCCGGGGGCGTCGCGGCGGCGCCCGGGCGCGGGCGCTCGAGGGTACCTTCGACCACGGCGAGGAGGGCTACGGCCTGTGGCTCGACCCGGCCATCCAGGACGACGCCACCTACGCCGAGCACTGGGCCGGCCACCGCCCCGTGACCGTCAACGTGGAGCGCGACCGGATCGTGATCCGCCGCGCTGGCGAGGACGGCGACGACGAGGCCGAGTCCGAATCCGAGTCCGATGAGGACTAGGCGCTACTCGCTCGCCGCGAAGCGCGGCCGCGGCTTCTCCCCGCCGCGGTAGTCGGACGCCTCGCGCGCGTAGCGGCCGAAGGCGGCGTCCACGATCCAGGAGGACTCGGTGCCCGCGAAGGCGCGGCGGGCGACCTCGCTGGCCCAGTCGGTGGGCTCCGCGTACAGGTCGCTCAGCTCGTGGAGGCTGAAGCGCGACCCGAGCCGGCGGCGCAGCTCGGCCACGACCAGTCCGGCCGCGCGCTCCAGGGCGGCCCGCCCGGGGGCGTCGGCCTCCTGCAGGCGGCGCTCGCCCTCCTCCCACTGGAAGCGCGCGTTCTCGAGCGCGTAGGACACCGGCCCAAGGTAGCGCCAGGCCGGCGGACCGTCAGTCGGCTCAGCGTGAGGGCATCGACACGACGTACGGGCGCTCGCCGAGCTTGACCATGCCCAGTTCGCGTGCGGCCCGCTCCACCGCGCCAGGACCGGTGAGCGCCCGCAGGCGCGACTCGAGCAGAGCCCGCTCGCGCTTCAGCTGCCGCACCTGCGCGTGTCCGCGCGCCGCGGTGCCGGACTGCTGGAACCAGTGCGTGACCGGGGGGATGTAGAGCAGCACGATCACGCCGAGCACCCCGAGCAGCGCCACCCGGCCGACCCGCTCCCACCTGATGCCCGTGCCAGCGCTGGCGCGGCCGCCCCGCGGCGCCACGCGGGGCCGGGGGGATCGCGCGCTCGCAGCTCCTGCCATCCGGGGCAGCTTCGCCACACGGGCGGATGGTCCTGCGAGGCGTCAGCGCCTTGATGCGGCCGCCCGGAACGCGGCGCGGCCCGGGTAGGTGGCGTCGCCGCCCAGCGCCTCCTCGATCCGCAGGAGCTGGTTGTACTTGGCCACCCGGTCCGAGCGTGACGGAGCGCCGGTCTTGATCTGCCCGCAGCCGGTGGCGACGGCCAGGTCGGCGATCGTTGTGTCCTCGGTCTCGCCCGAGCGGTGCGACATCACGGCGGTGTAGCCGGCCTCGCCGGCGGTCCGCACCGCGTCCAGCGTCTCCGTGAGGGTCCCGATCTGGTTGACCTTGATGAGGATCGAGTTCGCGACGCCGGCCTCGATCCCGCGACGGAGGCGCTCGGTGTTCGTCACGAACAGGTCGTCGCCCACGAGCTGAACGCGATCGCCAAGGCGCTCGGTGAGCAGCTTCCAGCCGTCCCAGTCCTCCTCGCCCATCCCGTCCTCGAGCGACACGACGGGGTAGCGGTCCGCGATCTGCCCCCAGTAGTCGGCCATCTGGCCGGCCGTCAGGGTCCGGCCCTCGTGCTCGAGCACGTAGGAGCCGTCGCGGAAGAACTCGCTGGCGGCGGGGTCGAGCGCGATCGCCACGTCCTCGCCGGGCCGGTAGCCGGCGGCCTCGATGCCCTCGATCAGAGCCTGCAGCCCCGCCTCGTTGGAGTCCAGGTCCGGCGCGAAGCCGCCCTCGTCGCCCACCAGCGTGGCCAGGCCGCGATCGTGCAGCATGCGCCCGAGCGCGTGGAAGACCTCAACCCCCGCGCGCAGCGCCGCCGAGAACGTGGGCGCACCGACCGGTACGACCATGAACTCCTGGAAGTCCACGCGGTTGTCGGCGTGCGCGCCGCCGTTCAGCACGTTCATCATCGGCACGGGGAGGACGTGCGCAGCCTCGCCCCCCAGGTAGCGCCACAGCGTCATCCCCTCCTCCGCGGCGGCGGCCTTGGCGGCGGCCAGGGACACGCCGAGGATCGCGTTGGCGCCGAGGCGCGCCTTGTTGGACGTGCCGTCGAGCTCGATCATGCGGCGGTCGAGCCCCTGCTGGTCGTCGGCGTCGAAGCCGATCAGCGCCTCGGCCAGCTCGCCGTTCACGTTCGCCACCGCCCGGTTCACGCCCTTGCCGGCGAAGGCGTCGCCGCCGTCGCGCAGCTCGACGGCCTCGAACTCGCCGGTCGAGGCTCCGGACGGCACGGCGGCCCGCCCGCCCGCCCCCGACGCGAGCGTGATCTCGACCTCGACCGTGGGGTTGCCGCGGCTGTCGAGCACCTGCCGGGCGTGGATCCGCCTGACCTCGCTCACGCCTCCGCCTCCCGCTCCCCCCGGAAGCGGTCGGCCGCGGCCCGCACGGCGAGCTCCGGGTCCACCCGAAGCTCGCGGGCCAGCGCGACGGCAGCGAGGAGGAGGTCGCCCACCGCCTCGAAGCGCGCGTCGGGATGGGACTCGGACGCCGCGTGCGCTGCGGCGCGGTCCGCCTCGGACCGCAGCTTGTCGGCCCGCTGGTCCGAACCCCCGCGCCGGAGCACCTTGCTCGCGTAGAGCAGGCCCGGAAGCGTCTCCGGCAGGCCGGCGAACAGCTCGCCGCCCCGCCCCTCCTCGGTGCGCTTGATCTCGTCCCAGTTGCGCAGCACCTCGGAGGCGTCGGCCGCCTCGACGTCCCCGAACACGTGCGGATGGCGGCGGATCAGCTTGGTGCGGCAGTGGTCGGCCACGGCGGCCAGGTCACCGGCTCCCCGCTCCTCCATGAGGAGGGACAGGAAGTAGACCTGGAACAGCACGTCGCCGAGCTCGTCGAGCAGCTTGGCGTCGTCACCGGCGTAGGCCGCGTCGGCCAGCTCGTACGCCTCCTCCACCGTGTGGGGGACGATCGAGCGCTCGTCCTGCTCGCGATCCCACGGGCACTCCGTGCGCAGCCTGCGGGTGATCTCGTCCAGGCGCCGTAGGGCGGTGGCGGACTCGCCCAATTAGATGGCTACGGGCCGCTGCCGGACGCGCCCGGCGGGGCACCGGAGGGGGCGCCGGACGGGGCGCCGGACGGTGCGCCTCCGGGGACCCCTCCGGACGAGGGCGGGGCGCCGGACGGCGCGCCGCTCGGAGCGCCGCCGGAGGTGGGCGGGGCGCCCTGCGGCTGGCCGGGCTGCGGCGTGGCGCTCGTCTGCGGGTTCGGCCCGTTGCTGCACTGGCTCGTGACGAAGCCCTTGGCGCAATCGGTCTTGTCGCGGTAGCTCTTCTGGAAGTCCTTGACAAAGTCGTTGAGCGCCTTCTGCTGGGCCTGCGACTTGAGCAGGTTGCGGATCGTGTCGCTGGCCTGCGCGAGCGACTGCTGCGAGGCGGGCGTGATCTTCGTGACCTGGAAGACGTAGTAGCCGAACTGGGTCTTGACCGGCCCCTTGAGCTGGCCCTGCTTGGCGCTGAAGATCGCTGTGTCGAACGCCTTCTCCTGGGTGCCCTTGGTCACGCCCGGAAGCTTGCCGCCCTGCGCCTTGGATGCCGTGTCGATGGAGAACGTCTTGACCACGTCCTTCCACGCCTTGTGGTGCTGCAGCTGGGTGAGGGCCTGCTGGGCCTTGGCCTGGGTCTTCGTCAGCACCACGAGCAGGTCGCGGCTCTCCGGTTGGGCGAAGCGCTGCCTGTTCTTCGCGTAGTAGGCGGCGATCTGAGCCTGGCTGACGTTCGCCTTGCCCTGCACGACCTTGGCCTGCAGCTGGTTGGTGAGCACCGACAGCTTCACCTGGAAGAGGAGGTCCTGCTCGGTGCGGCCGGAGCGCTGCAAGAAGGTCTGGTAGTCGGCCTCCTTCGGGAAGGCCTGCTTCTTCTGTTGCTCGAAGGTCGTGCGGACCTGCGCCGGGGTGGCATTCACGCCCCGCTTCGCGGCCTCCTGCTGGAGCCACTCGGCCGAGATCGGGAACTGCATCGTCTGCTGCTTCAGGCCGTCCTACTGCTGCTTGCACTGTGCCTTCAGCTGCGCGGCCGGCGGCTTCTGCGCTCCGCTCGGCAGCGGCTGGCTCTTCTTCTTTGCGATGCACTTCGTGAAGTTGGGCGGATCCGGGACCGCGGCAGAGGCTGCGCCCGGCTGGGCCTGTGCCTGCTGCTTGGCGGCGGCGTTCAACCAGTGGTTGAACTGGGTCTTCGTGATGGTCGTGTCGCCGACCTTCGCCACGCCGTTCGACGGCACTCCGCCGCAGCGGGCCACGGCTACGGCGAGGGCAGTG
>VAWV01000185.1 GCA_005883295.1 Actinomycetota bacterium | reverse complement strand
GTCCGCGACGGGTCTTTCAACGTGTACGCGGGAGCGGGCAGACTGGCGGACTGAGCATTTGACGCGGTGGGCGTATCCTGCGAAGCGTGAGCGACGCCGTGGCGGAGCGCACCGTGGAGGACCTCCTCCGTCGAGGGGAGGAGCGCGGGCGCCTTGAGTTCGCCGATGTCGCCGAGGCAGTCGAGGGCCTCGACATCGACGAGGAGGCCATCGAGGAGCTCTACCGCGAGGCGCGCCGCCGCGGCATCGAGCTGATCGACAGCGGATCGCCGGGGAACGGATCGGAGCCGGCCTACACGCACGAGGCGGTCGCGGAGGCGACTAGCGACTCGCTGCAGCTGTTCCTGCGCGACATCTCGCACCGGCCGCTCCTGACCGGGGCCCAGGAGGTGGACCTCGCGAAGCGAATCGAGCGCGGCGACCAGGCCGCCAAGGACCGCATGATCGAGGCGAACCTGCGGCTGGTGGTGGCCAACGCCAAGCGCTACCGGGGCGCCGGGCTGCCGTTCCTCGACCTGATCCAGGAGGGCATCCTCGGCCTGATCAGAGCGGTGGAGAAGTTCGACCACCGGCGCGGCTTCAAGTTCTCCACGTACGCCACCTGGTGGATCCGCCAGGCGATGCAGCGCGGCCTCCAGCACCACGCCCGCACCATCCGCATCCCCGTGCACGTGGCCCAGGAGCTCACCCGCCTGCGCGCCATCGAGCGCAGGCTGGTGGCCGAGCTTGGCCGCGACGCGACCGACGCCGAGCTGGCCGCGGCCGCCGGGGTGGACCCGGCGCACCTCGACGAGCTCCGTGCGGCGGAGCGCATCCCGGTGAGCCTCGAGACCCCGGTGGGCGGCGACGGCGACGCCGAGCTCGGCGAACTGCTCGCCTCGGAGGCGCCGAGCCCGCTCGACGAGGTGGCGGTCGAGCTGGAGGAGGAGTCGATCCAACGGGCGCTCGAGCGGCTGGACGAGAATGGCCGCCGGGTGATCGTGCTCCGGTTCGGGCTGGGCGGGCGCGAGCCGCTCACCCTGCGTCAGGTGGCCAAGCTGATGAACCTCTCGCCGGAGGGCGTCCGCAAGCTCGAGCGGCGTGCGCTCCGCAGGCTGGGTGAGGAGCGCGAGCTGCAGGCACTCGCCGCCTGACGCGCGGCCCTAGGCCATCGTCAGCCCGCCGCTGACCGAAAGCGTCTGGCCGGTGATGAACCCGGCTCGCTCGGACGCGAAGAACGCGACCGCCACCGCCACGTCCTCGGGCTCGCCGAGCCGGCGCATCGGGACCGCCCGCTCGAGCGCGTCGATCAGCTTGGCGCCCTGCTCGCCCTCGCCGGCCATGCCCTCGAGCATCGGCGTTCGCGTCGGCCCGGGGCACACGGTGTTGGCGGTCACGCCGCTGCGGGCGGTCTCGCGCGCGATCGTCTTCGTGAAGGCGATCACCCCGCCCTTTGCGCCGGAGTAGACGGACTCGAGCGAGGATCCGACGCGGCCGGCGTCGGACGCCACGTTCACGACCCTCCCGAAGCCGCGCTCGACCATCCCCGGGAGGACGGCATGGGTCACCCGCAGGCAGCCCATGAAGTTGATGTCGACCACGCGGGTCCAGAACGCCTCGTCGGTCTCGACGAACGGGCGCAGCTCGTCCCAGCCGGCGTTGTTCACCGCGACGTCGACCAGGCCGAGCTGGTCGCTGACCTGGCGAACGCCGTCCACGACGGACCGAAGCTCGGTCACGTCCATCACCACCTCGACGGCTTCGCCGCCGGCGTCGCGGACGGCCGCAGCCGTGTCGGCGGCGTCCGCCGCGCGGATGTCGGCCGCGGCCACGGCCTGTCCCGCGGCCGCCAGCTCGAGCGCGATGGCCCGGCCCATGCCGCCTCCCGCTCCGGTGACCAACGCAACCCGCTGAGCCATTGAGCGGCCGTAGGCTACGCGCTCCCGAGACCCGGAGGAGGACCAGTGGAGGAGCTGACGGACGTTCGTTACGAGATGGATCGCGGCCTCGCGTGGATAACCATCGACCGGCCGGAGCGGCTGAACGCGTTCCGCGCGCGGACGGTGGACGAGCTAATCCGGTGCTTCAAGCGGGCATGGGCCGATCCGGAGGTGGGGGTGATCTGCCTGACCGGAGCGGGGGACCGGGCCTTCTGCACCGGCGGCGACCAGAAGCAGCGGGCCGAGACCGGGGACTACGGGCCGTCGGAGACGGGGCTGTTCGAGGTGGAGTACATGCACCGCCTGATCCGCGAGGTCCCGAAGCCGGTGATCGCCGCGGTCAACGGCTACGCGATCGGCGGCGGACACGTGCTTCACGTGCTCTGCGACCTGACGATCGCCGCCGACAGCGCGCGCTTCGGCCAGACCGGCCCGCGGGTGGGCTCGTTCGACGCCGGGTTCGGCACGGGTTACCTCGCTCGCGTGGTCGGCGAGAAGCGCGCTCGCGAGATCTGGTTCCTATGCCGGCAGTACGACGCCGAGACCGCCGAGCGGTGGGGGCTCGTGAACCGGGTGGTCCCGCTCGCGGAGCTGCGCGATGAGGTGAGGCGCTGGGCGGACGAGATCCTGGCGCTGTCGCCAACCGCGCTGCGGTTCCTCAAGCAGTCCTTCAATGCGGACACGGAGCACCTGGCCGGGGTCGGCCAGGTCGCGTTCTCGGGGCTGGGCGCGTTCGTCGGGTCGGAGGAGGCCCAGGAGGGCGTCCGGGCGTTCGCGGAGAAGCGCGCCCCGGACTTCTCGCGCTTCCGCGCGGCGGTCTCGCGCTAGCCCGGCTAAGCACCCGTATACCCCTCGAGGCGAGGGTCAATTCTTCCTAGCTATAGGTGCGAAGAACGGACCCTCGCCTAGCCTGTACGACCGCAGTACCCCCTGTCGGCTTAGTCGCCGCCGCCCTCGGCCCAGGTGGGGATCTCGAGGTCCTCGAGCGCGGCGGCGGCGTCGCGGCGCTCGGTGGGCTGGGGCTCCACCGTCCCGCCGCCAACCCGCAGGTCCGCCATCAAACGGCGATGGCCCGCCTGGACGTCGCGCAGGATCGACTCAGCCTGGCCCTCGAGGGACGCGGCGAGCTGGTGCAGTCCGTTGCTCAGCGCCTCGGCCTGGGCCAGCACCTCGTCCGCGGCCTTCTGGGCGGTCTCGATCCGCTGGTCGGCCTCCTTGCGCGCGATCTCGGCGACGCGTACCGCCTCCGTCTGCGCCTCCTCCTTCAGCCGAGTGCCCTCACGGGTCGCGTCGTTGCGGATGTTGTCGGCTTCGCGTTCCGCCTCGCGTATGTGCTCACGCGCGTCGCGCTCGGCGTTCGCGGCGATGTCGGCCGCGGCCTGCTCCGCGGCGCTTACGATCGTCGCGATCTGGCCGGCGGCGATTTCCGCGGCGGAGATCGGGGGGCGCGAGTCGTCCATCGCCATGGCAATCGTCCCAGAACGCTTAGACGGAAGAAACCGCCGATAACGTTCGATCCGATGGCGGAAAGGTACGACCCGGCTCGGGTCGAGCGGAAGTGGCAGCGGCTCTGGGCCGAGGAACGGACCTGGGAGGTCTCGAACGAACCGGACCCGAGCGCGCGGTCATACGTGCTCGAGATGCTGCCCTATCCGAGCGGCGAGCCGCACGTCGGGCACCTCAAGAACTACTCCGTCGGCGACGCGGTCGCGCACTTCCGGCGCCGCCAGGGCGAGCGCGTGCTGCATCCGATGGGTTACGACGCGTTCGGGCTCCCCGCCGAGAACAACGCGATCAAGACGGGGGTCCATCCGCGCGCCGCCACCGAGGCTTCGATCGCCTCCTACCGGCGCCAGTTCGAGCGCTGGGGGATCTCGATCGACTGGTCACGCGAGCTCAGCACCCACGATCCCCGCTACTACCGCTGGACGCAGTGGATCTTCCTGCGCCTACTCGAGCGCGGGCTGGCCTACCGGGGCGAGGCGGCGGTGAACTGGTGCCCGAAGGACCAGACCGTGCTAGCCAACGAGCAGGTGATCGACGGCCGCTGCGAGCGCTGCGGCACCCCCGTGGAGGCGCGCCAGCTCGAGCAGTGGTTCTTCCGCATCACCGAGTACGCGGACCGGCTGCTCGAGGACCTCGACCGCATCGTCTGGCCGCCCAACGTGAAGACCATGCAGCGCAACTGGATCGGCCGCTCGGAGGGCGCCGAGGTGACCTTTCACTGCGACTCGCTGGGCACCGACTACCCGGTGTTCACCACCCGGCCGGACACGCTGTTCGGCGCCACCTTCTTCGTGATGGCGCCGGAGCATCCCGACGTGCTGAAGCTGAACGACTCGGCCGATGTGCGCGAGTACGTGAACCGGGCGGTGTCGGAGTCGGCCCAGGAGCGCGGCGCGGAGGCGCGCGAGAAGACCGGCTTGGCCCTGGGGCGAACCGTGACCAACCCGGTGAACGGCGAGGAGATCCCCATGTTCGTCGCGGACTACGTGCTCCTCGAGTACGGCACGGGGGCGATCATGGCCGTGCCCGGGCATGACGAGCGCGACTTCGAGTTCGCGCAGAGGTTCGACCTGCCGATCCGCCGGGTGATCGACTGCGGCGAGCTGCCATGTACCGGCGACGGCGCGATGGTGGACAGCGGCCGCTTCGACGGTATGCACAATCGCGAGGCGTTCGACCAGATCGTCGCCTGGCTGGAGTCCGAGGGCCGTGGCCGCCCGGCCATCCATTACAAGCTGCGCGACTGGCTGGTTTCGCGCCAGCGCTACTGGGGCTGCCCGATTCCGGTCGTGCACTGCCCCGACGACGGCTTGGTGCCCGTGCCCGACGACCAGCTGCCGGTGGAGCTGCCCGACGTCGAGGACTACACGCCCAAGGGCCGCCCACCGCTCGCGGCGGCGGAGGACTGGGTCAACACCGAGTGCCCCAAGTGCGGCGGCCCCGCGCGGCGCGAGACCGACACGATGGACACCTTCGTCGACTCCGCCTGGTACTTCCTGCGCTACTGCGACCCCGGAAACGACGGGGCGCCTTGGGATCGTTCCGTGGTCGACTACTGGATGCCGGTCGACCAGTACATCGGCGGCGTCGAGCACGCGATCCTGCACCTGATGTACGCGCGCTTCTTCGTGAAGGCGCTCGCGGACATGGACCTGCTCGGGTTCCAGGAGCCGTTTGACCGGCTGTTCACGCAGGGGATGATCACCCGCGACGGCGCGAAGATGTCCAGCTCGAAGGGCAACGTGGTCGCTCCGTCGGAGATCGTGGAGCGGTACGGCGCCGACACGGCGCGCTGCTACTCGCTCTTCATCGGGCCGCCCGACCAGGACGCGGACTGGTCGGACGAGGGCGTGGGCGGGGTGCACCGCTTCCTGTCGCGGCTGTGGCGTCTCGCCGCCGATGTGGCGGAGAGCACTTCCGCGGGCGAGGGGAAGCCGGCGGGCGAGCCGACCGCCCTGCTGCGGAAGGCGCACTGGGCGATCGACAAGGTGACCTCTGACCTCGGCGGCGGCCGCTTCGCGTTCAACACGGCGATCGCCGCCGTGATGGAGCTCGTGAACGACGCCTACCGCTACCGCGACGAGCTGGCGGCCTCGACCGAGGGACGCTCCGACCTGCGCTTCGCGGTGGCCACCGCGGCCTCGCTGATCTTCCCGTTCGCCCCGCACCTCGGCGCCGAGGTCTACGAGCTGATGACCGGCGAGCGAGTGTGGGAGGAGCCGTGGCCGGAGGCGGATGAGTCGCTCCTGGTTGGCGAAACGGTGGAGATCGTGGTTCAGGTGAACGGCAAGCTGCGCGATCGGGTGCAGGCACCTGCCGGTTCCAGTGCCGAGGAGCAGGAGCAGCTTGCCCGCGAGTCGCCACGAGTGGCGGCTCACCTCGACGGTGGTGCGGTTGTGAAGACGGTCGTCGTGCCGGACAAGCTCGTCAACTTCGTGGTGCAGTAGCTGACCGCGCAGCGTCCCTACATCGCTGTGGCGGGCTCGGGCGAGGCTCCGCCTGCTGACCTCGAGGCGGCCGAGCACGTGGGCCGGACTCTGGCCGCGCGCGGCGCCGTGGTGGTCTGCGGCGGCCGCGGCGGGGTCATGGAGGCGGCCTGCCGCGGAGCCAAGGAGGGCGGCGGCACGACGGTCGGCATCCTTCCGGGCCTAGACCGCGCTGAGGCGAACCCGTACGTGGACGTAGCGGTGCCCACGGGCCTGGGCGAGGCGCGCAACGCGCTCGTCGTGCGGGCGGCCGACGCGCTGATCGCGGTGGGCGGGGAGTGGGGGACCCTGTCGGAGATCGCGCTCGCGAAGCGCGCCGGCAAGCGGGTGGTGGGCCTCGGCACCTGGGAGCTGTCCCGGGCGGGCCGGCCGGTGGACGGGATCGTCGCGGCGAGCGACCCTGAGGAGGCGGTCGAGCTCGTCCTCGGCTAGCGACCCCGCGCCGGTGGCGTCGCCTGCGGCGGGGTCAGCGTCCGGCGATCGCGCTCGTCGAACTCCACTCGCTCGCCGCGGACGTCCTCCTCGCCGATGCCCGGACGCTGCCGCCTCGTTGCGAGCCGCGCCCCGCCCCACAGCACCAGGATCACGAACACGATCGGTATCGCGAAGACCGGCGCGCCGACCGCCAGCGCGCCGCCGACCACGGCTGCGACCAGGACCAGCAGAAGCACGGCTGCGGTCAAACCAGGCACGTCTCCGCTATCTACCCGCAGCGCTTAGCCGAAGAACGTCTGGCCGAGCAGGAACACGTTGAGCCCCACCACCAGGGACGCGACCGCCATGGCCACGACCGTGGTCAGCCGGCGGTTGGCGAACGGGATGCCGAACGACAGCACGACCTGGCTCAGCACCAGAGCCCGCGAGGGATCGAGGCCGATCGCGATCACGACCAGGGCCGGCGCCATGGTGATCGCCCGGCGCAGGAATAACGGGATGCGGCGGCGGATGAATCCCTGCATGACCACCTGGCCCGCGTAGGTGCCTACGCTGGAGCTGGCGAAGCCGGACGCGAGCAGCGCGAGCGCGAAGGCGAGCGCAGCCCCGCCGCCTAGCAACGTCTGGAAGTGGCTGTGCGCGCCCTGGATCGTGTTCACGTGCGAGAGGCCCTTGTCGTGGAAGGCCGACGCGGCGATCACCAGCATCGCCATGTTGATGATGCCCGCGAGCCCCATCGCGATCGTCACGTCGATCCGCTGGAAGCGGAGCAGCCGCTTGCGCTCCGACATGTCGCGCGGCTCGATCCGGTTCTGGGTGAGGGCGGAATGGAGGTAGATCACGTGCGGCATCACGGTGGCGCCGAGGATGCCGACCGCGAGCAGCACGCTGTCCTTGCCGTCGAAGCCGGGGATGAAACCGCTCGCGATCGCGCTCGCATTGCCGTCGATGTGAAGCGCGTCGTAGACGAAGCCGAGCAGGATCACGCCCATGAGCCCGGCGATCGCGAGCTCGAACTTGCGGTAGCCGCGCTGCTGGAGGCCGAGGATCGCGAAGGCGACCACGGCGGTCATCAGACCCGCGACGAACAGGGGCACCCCGAAGAGCAGGTTCAGCGCGAGCGCGGCGCCGATGAACTCGGCGAGGTCGGTGGCCATTGCGATCAGCTCGGCCTGCACCCAGAGGCTCCACGACGCCGGCGCCGGGAGGTGCTCGCGGCAGAGCTCGGGGAGGTTCCGGCCCGTCGCGATGCCCACCTTGGCGGACAGGTTCTGTACGAGCATCCCGATCAGGTTCGCCAGCAGGATCACCCACAGGAGGAGGTAGCCGTGCGCCGCGCCACCCGCGATGTTGGTGGCGAAGTTGCCGGGGTCGACGTATGCGATCGCCGCCACGAACGCCGGCCCGAGGAGGGGCAGCGTCCGCCGCAGCCGGCCGCGGCGCTCCAGCTGCTGCAGGTAGCTCGGCCCGCGGAGGGCGATGGCGCCGGTATCGGTCCCGATCGGAGGCGGAGGCTTCATCGCTCCACCTCCACGCGCATCCTGCTGGCCAGCTCGCCGCCCAGGACATGCACAGCGTCCCCGAAGCGGGCGAAAGACGGCCCGCCGAACGGCTGCTTGTCGACGATCTCGAAATCGGCGCCCGGCGCGATTCCACGCTCCGCGAGGTAGCGAAGCATGTGGGGGTCGCTATCGGAGATGCGCACGAAGCGACCGCGGGCGCCGGGCTCGAGCGAGGCGAGCGTATCGGTCGGCAGCTCGACGATCTCGAGGTCGCGGCTCGGGATCGGATCGCCGTGGGGATCGCGCTCGGGATCGCCGAGCTTCACCGCTATCAGCTCCTCTAGCTCCTCGGAGAGCACGTGCTCGAGGACCTCCGCTTCGTCGTGCACCCGGTCCCAGGGCACGCCGAGCGACTCGGCCAGGTACAGCTCGAGCAGGCGATGGTGGCGGATGACCTCGAGCGCCAGCTGGAGGCCGCGATCGGTGAGCTCGACGCCGTGGTATGGCGCGTGGCGCGCGAGGCCCATCTCGTCGAGCCGCTTGACCATCGCCGAGGCGGAGGCGGGCGTCACGTCCAGGCGCTCGGCCAGGGCGGTGGTGGCCACCGCGTCGCGCCCGTCGTGCGACAGGGCGTAGATCGCCTTCGCGTAATCCTCGACGGCGACTGTTGGAGCGGGTGTCTTGGGCTCGAGCGGCATGGCTTCCGGCCGAAATTATGGCATGCCTAACTTTGAACTTCGACCTTAGACCGAAAGACCTTTAGCCCAGTCCCGCTCTTAGACTCGGCGCTATGACGGACCCCTCGACCCCGGTGGCGGCGGACCGTGCCGCCGGCGCCGCGGCACTGGGGCAGAGCGAGACGCCCTATCTCGACGCGCTCCGGGCCTACGCAGACCGCGACCCTGGACGCTTCCACGTACCGGGCCACAAGGGCGGACCGGGCGCGGATCCGGCGCTGGTGGATGCCATCGGCAAGCGGGCGCTCGCCCTTGACATCCCCGCGCTCACGCCGGGCATCGACGTGGGCCCCGAGCCGACGCCCTTCCAGCGCGCCCAGGAGCTCGCAGCGGAGGCCTGGGGCGCGGGCCGCACCTGGTTCCTGATCAACGGGGCGTCGCAGGGCAACCACGCAGCGGCGCTGACCCTCGCGCACCTCGGCGAGGCCATCGTGGTGCAGCGGAACGCGCACTCGAGCACGATCGACGGCGTCATCCTGTCGGGGCTCAGGCCGACGTTCGTGGCGCCCGAGATCGACCCGGAGCTGGGGATCGCCCACTGCCTCACCCCGGAAGCGCTCGACGCCGCGCTTCGGGACACGGACGGGGTGGTGGGAGCGACCGCTGTCTCGCCAACGTACTTCGGCGCGGTCGCCGACGTGCGTGGTCTGGCCGAGGTCGCCCACGCACACGATGTGCCGCTGGTGGTGGACGAGGCCTGGGGCGCGCACCTGGCGTTCCACGAGCGGCTGCCCGAGCACGCGCTGTCCGCCGGCGCCGATCTCGTGATCTCGAGCACCCACAAGATCGTGGGGAGCCTCACGCAGTCGGCCATGCTGCACGTTGCCCGCGAGCCGGTGGGGATCGATCCGGAGGTGGTCGACCGGGCCGTGACGCTCGTCGAGTCCACCAGCCCGAGCTCGCTCCTGCTCGGGTCCCTGGACGCTCAGCGCCGCTACATCGCGGTGCAGGGCCGCGAGCTCCTCGAGGAGGCGATCGAGGCGATGGCGGCCATCCGTGCCGCGGTCCGCGAGGTGCGCGGGCTCGACGTGCTCGACGAGCGGCTGGTGGGGCGGCGCGGCGTGCACGACTACGACCCGCTTCGCCTCGCGATCGACGTGCGCGGCACCGGCGCCACCGGCTATCAGGTGGCTCCGATGCTCCGCGAGCTCGGCGACATCAACCTCGAGCTGTTCGGGGAGAACGTGATGGTCGCCGTGTTCGGGATGGGGGAGCGGGTGGCCGCTCAGGGAGCGCGGCTGGTCGAGGCGCTTCGGCGTGCGGTGGATCAACTCCACGCGGCCGGTCCCCGCGAGCACGAGGCGTTCGCACCGCCGCCGCCGTGGGGCGAGCTGGCGATGGGGCCGCGTGAGGCGTTCCTTGGCCCGCAGGAGGTGGTGCCGGCGGAGCGCGCAGTCGGGCGCGTGGCCGCCGAGTCGCTGGCGGCCTACCCGCCGGGGGTCCCGAACGTGCTGCCGGGCGAGCGGCTCACCGCCGAGACGCTCGACTACGTGCAGCGCGCCCTGGAGCAGGGCGGGAGCCTGCGCGGGGCGAGCGATCGAAAGCTGCGGACCGTGCGAGTGGTCGCGGAATGACGTCGCCGGCGGGCGGATACGGCCCACCGGACGCCTCGGCGGCGCCTCGCTACTCGGGCGTTCGAACGTTCGCGCGCTGTCCGCATGTGCGCTCGCCGGCGGGGGTGGAGGTCGCCGCCGTCGGCGTGCCCTTCGACACGGCCACGAGCTTCAGGCCCGGCGCCCGCTTCGGCCCGGAGGCGATCCGCTCGGCGTCGTCGCTGCTCCGCCCGTGGCATCCGGTTCTCGAGGTGGACGTGTTCGCCGGGCGCTCGGTCGTCGACTACGGCGATCTCGATGTGACGCCGGGAAACGCGGAGCGCACTGCGGTCCAGGTGGCCGAGGGTCTTCGTCCGCTGCTGGCCGCGGGCGTCGTCCCGATCGTGCTCGGCGGAGACCACTTCGTGGCGCTCGGCGAGCTGCGTGCCCACGCGGAGGCGGCGGGGGGACCGGTCGCGGCTGTGGTGCTCGACGCCCACGCGGACACGTGGGACCAGTACTACGGCGAGCGTTTCTTCCACGGGACGGTCTTCCGGCGCGCCGCTGAGGAGGGGGTCGTCGCGCCCGAGCGGTCCATCCTGGCGGGCATGCGCGGTCCGCTGTACGACCGCGGGGACCTCGACGCTGCCCGTTCGCTCGGATACGAGGTGGTGGTCGACGCCGAGCTGCGGGCGCTGGGGCCGGCGGGGTTTGGCGCGCGGGTGCGCGAGCGGGTGGGCGACGGGCCCGCGGTGCTCGGCCTCGACGTCGATGTGGTTGATCCGGCGTTCGCGCCCGGGACGGGCACGCCTGAGGTCGGGGGGCTGACGTCCTTCGAGGCGATCGGTTTCGTACGCTCGCTCGCGGGGATGCGGTTTCGCGGCTTCAACGTGGTCGAGGTCTCCCCGCCCTACGACGGCCCCGGGCAGCCCACTGCTCTGCTCGCCGCGAACGTGGCGTGGGAGTTCCTGGCCCTGTCGACGGTGGCGTCGCGGTGAGCGGGAACGAGTCGAAGGTGCGGCGGCGAGTGGTCGTCCGGGGCGACGTGCAGGGCGTGTTTTTCCGCGACTCCGTCCGCGGGGAGGCCGAGCAGCGGGGCGTGGCCGGGTGGGTGGAGAACCGCGCGGACGGCGCCGTGGAGGCGCTGTTCGAGGGGCCGCCCGCCGACGTGGAGGCGTTGATCGAGTTCTGCCGCTCCGGGCCGCCGCAGGCCGAGGTGCGCGACGTGGAGGTCGCCGAGGAGGAGCCCACGGACCTCGAGGGCTTTCGGGTGCGCTGATTTTCGCGAGCTTTTTACGCTCGTAACCCCGCTGTCACGCGCCGCGCCGTAGCTTCGGCGCATCGTGGATCGGGAGAAGC
>VAWV01000184.1:6277-11846 GCA_005883295.1 Actinomycetota bacterium | reverse complement strand
GTAGGAGCCGTCGCTGCCGGTTGTGGTCGTAAGGTCGTCGCTCGAGTCGCCCGGCGTGCCCGGGTCGAGCGTGATGGTGCGGCCGGCCACGCCGCCCTCGCCCGCGTCGCGCGTGCCGTTCCCGTTCGCGTCGTCGTACTGGGTTCCGGACAGGCTCACGTCCTGATAGGAGCCGAAGGACTTGCCGGTCGCGTCCTGGCCGGACACGAGGCCGAGGGAGAAGCGGCACGGGGTCGGCGCGGAGCAGTGCCAGCTCGCGTCGGGCTCGACCGTGCGCACCGTGTAGGTGCCGGGCTCGAGACCGGTGAACGACCAGGCACCGCTCGAGTCGGTCGTGGTCGTCGGGTCGCCGGGCGAGAGGTCGCCGGAGGCGTCCGCGTCGATGTAGACGGTGCGCCCGGCGAGGCCCGGCTCGCCTCCGTCGCGTGCGCCGCTCGCGTTCAGGTCGTGGAAGACGGTTCCGGAGACCGAGGCCTTCCGGTAGCTCCCGAAGTCACGGCCCGTCACGTCGTCGCCGGACTGGGTGGCGACGCTGTACTCGCCGCCGGCGGGTGCCGAGCGGATCCAGCCCGCCGGGAGGTCCTCGTAGACGCGATACGTCTTGCCCGGCGCGAGCCCGGTGAAGCTGTAGGAGCTATCGGGGGCCACGGTGGTGGAGAGGTCGTCGCTCGAATCCGAGGGGGTGCCCGGATCGAGCCGCACCGTGCGGCCGTCGTTGGCCGGCTCGCCCGGATCCCGGATGCCGTTGGCGTTCAGGTCCTCGTAGCTGTGGCCGGAGATCGAGGCCCCGCGGTAGTTGCCGAAGTCGCCGGTCGCCGACGCGTTCGAGTCGTTCTGGAACGAGCGGGAGCAGTCGGTTCCGCCGCTCCCGCCCGCGGGCTCGGAGCAATGCCAGGTACCGGTCACGGCGCCGGTCGGCTCCTCCCGCACCTGGTGCACCTGGCCGTCAGGGACGATGCCCGGGATCGAGTAGGTGCCGTCGTTGCCGCTGGCCGTGTCGCTGATCGCGTAGGGGTCGACGCCGGCGTCGAACGTGCCGTTGTCGTTCGTGTCGAGGTACACGCGCCAGCCGTTCACGTACGGCTCCCCGCCGTCGTGCACGCCGTTCGCGTTCAGGTCCTCGTAGGTGCGCCCCGACACGCTGGGGCTCGCCCAGTCGCCGAAGTCCTGGGAGGACGCGGTCTCGCCGCCGCCCACTGTGATCGAGCGGTAGCAGCCGTGCGAGTCGGAGCCGCTCGGATAGGAGCAGGTCCAGCCGGGCTCGCCCACCTGGCGCAGCTTGTAGGTGCCCGGGTTCACGTTGCGGAAGGCGAAGTCGCCGAGCGGGCTCGTGACCACCGTCGGCTCGCCCGGATCGATCACGCCGTTGTCGGACACCGTCTCGAGCCACACCTCGCGACCGCCCAATCCCGGGTCCAGCGGGTCTCCGCTCACGGGGTCGAACGCGCGCGGCGCGCCGTCCGCATTGAGGTCGTTGAAGACGCTGCCCTCGATCGTGGCGCCGGGGACGGCGTCGCCGAAGTCGGCCCCGCCCGTGCTGCCGTTCGACGTCACGCTCAGGTCCTGCTGGCAGGACGCCGGCGCCGTGCAGACGTACTGGCCCTGCAGCTCCTCGAGCACGGTCCAGTCGCCGGGGGTGACGCCGGGGATCGTGTAGTCGCCGTTCGAGTCGGTGACCGCCGACGGCTCGCCCGCGTCCGGCTCGCCGTTGCCGTTGTAGTCCACGAACACGGTCCAGCCCGTCAGTCCGGTCTCGCCGCCGTCGTGCGAGCCGTTGCGGTTGGAGTCCTCGAAGACGTTGCCGCTGACCGTGCCCGCCTGCCATGCGCCGAAGTCCGCGGTGGCAGCGCCGCCCGCTGCGAAGTCGACCCGCGTGGAGCATCCGGCGGGGGCCGAGCAGGTCCAGCCGGCCTGGGGCTCCTCGCGGACGCGGAAGCTGCCGAGCGCCACGTGGTCGATCGTGTAGTTGCCGTTCGCGTCGGTCACGGCGAATGGCTCGCCCGGCCCGCGCGCGCCGTCGTTGTCGTAGTCCACGTAGACCGTCCAGCCGGCGAGCGCCGGCTCGCCCGCGTCCCGCACGCCGTTGGCGTTGAGGTCCTCGAACTTGACGCCGGACACGCTGGACTCGGGCACGCTGCCGAAGTTGCGGCCGTCGGCCGAGTCCCCGGAGGACAGCGTGACCGGGTGCTGACAGCCGGCGGGCGTCGTGCACGTCCAGCCGCTCTGCGGCAGCGCGACGACCGAGTACGGCGTGGTTCGCGGCGCCAGGCCGTCGATCGTGTAGCGCCCGTCGCTGCCCGCGACCGTGCTGGGCTCGCCGGCGTCGAGGCTGCCGTTGCCGTTGAGGTCGACGAACACGGTCACGCCGGGGGCGGGGCCCTCGTCCACGTTCCACGTCCCGTCGCGGTTCGCGTCCTCGAAGCTGGTCCCGCTCACGCTCGCGGCGCGCCAGCTGCCGAAGTCGTTGCCGTAGGACGTCCCGCCGCCAGCGACCGTGAACGGGCGGTAGCAGCCACTTGCGTCGCCGGCCGTGGCCGAACAGGTCCAGCCCGGCCGCGCGGCCTCACGAACGGTGAACGAGCCGGGGACGACGTTCGCGATCGTGTAGCGCCCGTGCGAATCGGTGAGCGCCGACGGCTCGCCCGAGTCGAGCGCGCCGTTTGCGTTGTAGTCGACCCAGACCGTCGAGCCGGCCACGCCCGGGTCGCCGGCATCCTGTGCGCCGTTGCCGTTCAGGTCCTCGAAGCTCGTTCCGCTCACGGAGCCGGGCTGGTAGGCACCGAAGTCGATGCCCGTCTGGCTCGACCCGCCAGCGATCACGAAGTTCGCGTATGAGCAGGTGGCCGGCGCCGAGCACGTCCAGCCGGGTTGGGCGACCTCGCGCACCACGTACGGGTTCGCGTTCGTGTTGCCCGCGATGTGCACGATGGTGTAGTCGCCGTTCGCATCCGTGACAGCGGACGGCTCGGTTGGATCCAGCGTTCCGTCGCCGTTGTAGTCCACGTACACGGTCCAGCCGGCGAGTCCCGGCTCGCTCGCGCCGTGCGTGCCGTCGGCGTTCAGGTCGTCGAACATCGTTCCCGAGACGGTGGTGCTCTGCGCGTCGCCGAAGTCCGAGCCGGTGAGGCTGGCTCCGGACGCGATGCCCACGCCCGTATAAGCGCAGCCGGCCGGCGCGGTGCACGCCCAGGCGGCCTGGCCCTCCTGGCGGATGGAGTAGGTGCCCGGCTTTACGCCGGTGATCGAGTAGGTGCCGTCGCTCGCGGTGGTCGCGCTCGGCTCGCCCGGGTCGCGGACGCCGTTGCCGTCGTAATCCACGTAGACGGTCCAGCCGGAGAGGCCGTTCTCGCCGGGGCCGCGCGCGCCGTTCTGGTCGGTGTCGCCGAAGACGGTCCCCGCCACGCTCGCGGCGCGCCAGGCCCCGAAGTCCTTGCCGGACGCGTCGGTTCCCGCGGCGAAGCTCTGCGTGTAGTAGCAGGGGCTCGGCTTGGAGCAGGTCCAGCCGGCCTGGGCTACCTCGCGCACACGGAAGGTGCCCGCGCGAACGTCCGGGATCGAGTAGCTCCCGTCCGCGGCGGTGACCGCCGAGGGCTCGCCTGGGTCGAGCGATCCGTTGTCGTTGTAGTCCACGTAGACGCTCCAGCCGGTGAGACCCGGCTCTCCGCCGTCGCGCAGGCCGTTGGCGTTCAGGTCCTCGAACTTGGTCCCGCTCACGTGGCCGGACGGCGCGTCGCCGAAGTCGCGCTCGGTGACGGACGCCCCGGATGTGAGCGCCACGTTCGCGTACGCGCAGCCGCCCGGATGGGTGCACACGTAGCCGGCGAGCGGCTCCTGGCGCACGGAGTACGTGCCCGGCTTCACGCCGGCGACCGTGTAGGCGCCGCTCGCATCAGATGCGGCGTGAGGCTCGCCCGGGTCGCGCAGTCCGTTGCCGTTGTAGTCCACATAGACCGTCGCCCCGGCGAGACCGGCCTCCGAGCCGTCGCGGAACCCGTTGCGGTTCGCGTCCTGCCACACCGTGCCGGTGACGGACGCGGGAGACCAGTTCCCGAAGTCGATGCCGGTCGCGTTGCCGCCGTCCGTCATCGAGATGGTCTTGTGGCAGCCGGCGGCGGGATGCGAGCACGTCCAACCACCGGCGGCCTGCGCAGGGGTCAGGGCCTCACGCACCTCGTAGTTGCCAGCCGGCACGCCGGAGATGTAGTAGGAGCCGTCTGCGGCGGTGGTGTCGTACGGCTCACCGGCTTCCCAGACGCCGTCGCCGTTCAGGTCCACGTACACCTTGAACCCGCCGATCCCGGGCTCGCCCGAGTCGTGGACCCCGTTCGCATTCAGGTCATGGAACTTGGTTCCGCTCACGGAGCAGCTCTGCACGTGGATCGGCACGGGGTTCACGTAGTCCTGCAGCTGCGAGCCGATCGATTCCGACGAGCGGCTGTGCACCTGGACCTGGACGAACGCGGAGCACGCCGTGCCGTTGAGGGTCTGGTTGATGCGCGGGAGGTCGAGCGCGGCCTCGCCGAAGGAGTTCGCGGGGAAGGTGGTGCCGTACTGCGCCGAGGCGAGGTAGTTGGCGATCGGGCCGCCCTGGTTCATCTGCGCTTGGAACTCCGAGGCGGGCAGCGTGCCGGCCGACACGAAGTTGCCGAGCGCGCCCTGGGGGCAGGCGGGCGGGCCGGTCGTGGTGCTGACCCACTTGTAGACCTGGACCGTCGGGGGGTTCCCCGTCGCGAAGCTCACCAGCAGGTCGCCGTTGTGGCGGCAGGGGATCAGCGTGCCGGCGGAGTTCACGAACGTGCTCGAGCCCTGGTTGAGCTCGAAGTCGAGGAAGGTGTTGCCGGTCGTGCCCTCGCGCTTGAACGCGAGGTAGAGGTAGCTCGTGGAGCGCGTCGACTCGAGCGCGGCCCACGCCGCCTGGACGTTTGCCTTGGCGGCGGTCACCCCTCCCGACTGCGCGGCGAAGGTCCAGAAGTTCGGCTCGGTCTCCTTCGTCCCGCCGCCGAACCCGATGTCCGGGTTCTGCGTGTCGGGCATGGACACGACCTTTCCGGCGAGCGACATGGACTGCCAGTCCCCGTTGGCGGATCCGCTCAGCGAGGTTCCCGAGCCGTTGTCCTGGTTGCCGTCGACGCCGACGAGCGAGCTGCCCTTGTCGACCTTCGCGATCCCCGAGACCTTCACGGTCTCCGCGTTTCCGGCCAGGTCGACCGAGTAGTAGCGGATCTGCTGGCCGTCCTGGAGGACGGGCTTGCTCAAGGGGTCGTAGACGTGCCGCGACGGGTTGGACGGATCCGTGGGGTCGGAGTCGTCTGTCGTGTAGTACGTCTTGTCCACGCCGACTCCGGAGCCGTCGGTGGCGGTCAGCGTCACCGTGATGTCGTTGGACTGAACGGTGGCCGGGACGTTGTCAGTCGTGCTCGGCGGCGTCGAGTCCACGGTGAACGTGCGCGTGTTGCTGTAGCCCGGCCCACCGGCGTCGCTCTGCTGCGCGCGGGCCGTGTAGACCCCATCGGGAAGCGGGGCGCGGAGCGGGACGCTTGCATCCCAGTCGCTGTCGCCCACCGACCAC
>VAWV01000184.1:0-6202 GCA_005883295.1 Actinomycetota bacterium | reverse complement strand
CGGCGTCGTGTCGTTGGTGGTCGCGCTCGCCGCCGGGACGGTGAGCGTCACCGCCGGCGGCGTCGTGTCGACGGTGAACGAGCGTGTGGTCGGCGTGGAGTCGACATTGCCGGCCGCGTCGACCGCGTAGACGCTGAACGTGTAGTCGCCGTCGGCGAGGCTCGAGTAGGCCTTGGGCGTTGAGCAGCTCGCGTAGCTGCCGGTCGTGGCCCCGGGTCCGTCGAGCTTGCACTGGAAGGTGGAGCCGGGCTTGTCCGAGGTGAAGTCGAAGCCCGGCGAGTTGTTGCTGGTGGTGCCCGAGGGCCCGCTGGTGATGGTGGTGTCGGGGGGCGTGGTGGACGCCGTGAACGCCGGCATGTCCACGAAGTGCGTCGCGTCGGCCTGGAGCCTCAGGTGCCAGACGCCGTCATTGCCCGTCAGCGGCGGGCAGGAGGCTCCGCCGTCGAAGTTCGCGCTCAGGTTCCAGGGGTCGCCGCTCGAGCCGGGCTCGTACTGCAGGAAGCTGCCCGCGGCGTCGGGACCGCGGCCTGCCGCCGACGAGTCGGGGCGGTCGATCCCCGCGGTGTTGGCGCACGAGGTGGAGCCCGACGGAGGCACCCAGGTCGTGCTCCAGTCGGCCTGGCTCGGGGTGAGGCCGTCGACCTTCAGGTAGGCGGTCACCCCCGCGCCGAAGGCAGACTGCGGGTTGGTGAGCGCGCTGTCGGAGTACGACGTGGGCTTGGCGACGGCGAACTGCAGCGAGGCGGTGTTGGGGGTCAGGCTGCTGCAGGTGGTGTCCGCGTTGGAGAACTCCTCGAGCTTGTACGTGTAGAGGGTCGCGGTGGAGGCCGGGTCGCTCGCGGAGACGGTGTACGAGTCCGTCTCGGTCTCGCTACCGCCGGGCGTGCTGCCGCTGGTCGCCTGGCAGGGACCCACCTGGGACGTGCCGTCCGAGCGGACGACGGTCCAGCGGTAGTGCTTGCTGTTCGAGACCGAGCCGGTCGCGTCGATCTGGTCGCCCGCCGTGTAGACGTAGTCCTCCGCGCCGGTCGCGTGCAGGTTGAGGCTCGTGACGGAGGCCGCGTCCTCGAAGGTCGTGATCGCCAGGATCCGGTTCGTCTCCGGGTCGACCGCGTAGACCCAGTAGGTCCCGTCGACCGTTCCCAGGCGGTAGTCGTAGGCAAGGCTCCCGTCCGGCCCGGTGGTCACCGTGTCGCTCCCGGGCGTCTCGGTGCCGTCGCCGGTCACGACGGAGCCGTCCGGCCTCACGATGCGGACCGTCACCGGGCAGCCGGCCGCGTAGCCGGAGCCGCCGACGTGCACGACGTCGAGGTTCGGGTAGCCCGGCTTGTCCGTGCGGACCGTCTCGCTGCCCGTGGCGGCGCAGGCCGGCGTCCCGCCGCTCGCCTCGGCAGCGGGGGCGAAGCCGCTCGCAGAGAGGCATGCGGTGGCGAGCGCGGCGCAGAGAAGCACTCTACGCGCGCGCGTCAGAAATCTGACCGCAAGGCGCACCCTTCCCGCATCGGCAAAGGGCCCTCGCCGCTTGAGGACACGCTCGCCCTCAGGTGATCGACCGGCGCTCCGAGGGCTTGCCCCGGCCTTCGTCGCGCGGCGCAGTCAGGAGTAAGCTGCGGCCGTCGAGGGGGCTGCACCGGGAAGGGAGGACGTCACGGCATGAGCATCATGGACTCGATCGAGAAGGGGTTCTCGCGCGTGAACTCCGCGGCGTTCAAGCGGGTGAACAACGCGCGGGACTGGTGGGAGCTCCCCAAGCCGCTCGCCCTCCTCAACCTCCGCGCCTACCGCGACGACATGCGCCAGCGGAACCTCTACGACACGCGCGAGCCCGAGCCGCCGGAGATCATCCCGCCCGAGGCCCTCCCCAAGTACCGCACCTACGACGGCTCGTATCAGGACCCGACCGACCCGCACATGGGGATGGTGGGCAGCCGGTTCGGCCGCAACGTGGCGCCCGAGGCGACGGCTCCCGAGCCGATGCCCGGCTTCATGGAGCCGAGCCCCCGCGAGGTGAGCCTGCGCCTGCTCACGCGCGACACCTTCCAGCCGGCCACCTCGCTCAACCTTCTCGCGGGCGCGTGGATCCAGTTCCAGAACCACGGCTGGTTCGGCCACGGCGCGAACGACCCGGACACCGTGATCGAGGTCCCGCTGCCGGAGGGCGACGACCAGTGGCCCGAGGACCGGATGCTCGTGCGGGGCACTCATCCGGACCGCACGCAGATGGACGGCAACGGCGCGGCGCCGACCTACATCAACACCGTCACCCATTGGTGGGACGGGTCGCAGATCTACGGCTCCGACGAGGCCCGCAACCGCAAGCTGCGCACCGGCGAGGGCGGGAAGATGATCCTCGAGGACGGCCGCCTGCCGGAAGAGGACGAGAAGAAGCTCAAGGGGATCGACCTCACCGGGTTCAGCGACAACTACTGGATCGGCCTATCGCTCCTCCACACGCTGTTCGTGAAGGAGCACAACGCGATCTGCGACTACCTGAAGGGCGTCTACCCGACCTGGGACGACGAGAGGCTCTTCCTCACCGCGCGGCTGGTGAACTCCGCGCTGATCGCGAAGATCCACACGATCGAGTGGACGCCGGGCATCCTCGCCAACCCGGTCCTCGAGCGGGCGATGAACGCCAACTGGTACGGGGTCCTGCCGCGCTGGGTGCGGCAGAAGTTCGGCCACGTGGGCACCGAGATGATCGGTGGCGTGGTTGGCTCGGACCAGGCGCACCACGCGGCGGCGTACGCGATCACCGAGGAGTTCATCTCCGTATACCGGCTGCACCCGCTGCTGCCCGACGACTACGAGATCCGCGACCACCGCAACGGCCAGCTGATCGAGGAGTCCGACTTCGACCCGATCCAGGGCCACGGCACCCGGCCGTCGATCGACAAGTGGGGGATGTCGAACCTGGTCTACTCCTTCGGCGTCGCCCACCCGGGCGCGATCACGCTGCACAACCACCCGCGGGCGCTCCAGAACCACGTCCGCATCACCGGCGAGCGGGTGGACATCGGGACGATCGACGTGCTGCGCGACCGCGAGCGCGGCGTGGCCCGCTACAACGACTTCCGCGAGAAGCTGCGGAAGCCGCGCGTCAAGCGGTTCGAGGACCTGACCGACAACGCCGGCTGGGCCGAGCAGATCCGCGACGTCTACTCCGGCGACATCGACCGGGTCGATCTCCAGGTGGGGATGTTGGCGGAGCCACTGCCGCCGGGGTTCGGCTTCAGCGACACCGCGTTCCGGATCTTCATCCTGATGGCGTCGCGGCGGCTGCGGAGCGACCGCTTCTTCACCAACGACTACTCGCCCGAGGTCTACACGCCCGAGGGCATCGACTGGGTGGAGCGGAACACCATGGTCGACGTGTTGATGCGTCACCACCCGGAGCTCGCGCCGGCGCTCGAGGGCGTGGAGAACGCCTTCGCGCCCTGGCGGAAGCTGGGCTGACCTCGTTGCACAGCGCGTCGCTCCTCGAGAACGCGCGCTTCAACGCGCTCGTAGTAGTTCCGAATGCCGTGAAGGGACTGTTCAGGCCCCGGCGGGGGGCGTGGGCAGCTCTCACGCGCGCGAACGCCGATCGCTGGGCAGTGGGGCTCTTAAGGGGGATGAGGGCGAGCTATGGGCCCGGGCCGGTGTGGGTGCGCGTGGTCAGGGACCCGGCGCTGTTGGTGCTCTCGGTCGAGGATGTGCGACGCGTGCTTGGCCGGTCGCCGGATCCGTTCGCCTCCGACCCGCCGAGCAAGCGGAAGGGCATGACGGCGTTCCAGCCCGATGCCTTGACGATCTCCCGGGATGGGCCGTGGGAGAACCGGCGGCGCTTCAACGAGGCGGTGCTCGATACGGGTCTCTCGCGTCTGTCCGACCACTTTGTCGCCGTCGTCCAGGAGGAGGCGGGTGTGATCGCCCGTGAAGCCGAGCTTTCCTGGGACCAGTGGCACGCGGCGTTCCAACGGATCACCCGGCGGGTGGTGTTCGGCGATGCCGCGCGGAGCGACGAGTCTCTTACGGAGTTGCTCGGGGAGCTGATGTCTGAAGGCAACGGGATGCCCGGGCGCCCCTCCGAGCGGGTTCCGGCGTTGATGGAGGGCATTCGCCACTACATCGGGGCTGGGGAAGGGGGCAGCCTGGTCTCGCTCTTCGACTCGGCGCCGTCCGACGAGTCGACCCGTGTCGAGGGCCAGGTTCCACACTGGCTGTTCGCGACGCACGACACGCTCGCGATCAACGCCTTTCGCTGCCTGGCCCTGCTTGCCAGCCACCCCGAGCAGCGGGAGCGCGCGCTCGGCGACGACGCCTACCTGGGCGCGTGCCTCCACGAGGCCATGCGGCTCTGGCCGACCACCCCGATGCTCGCGCGCGAGACAGTCACCGACGTGGATTGGGACGGGGAGAGCGTTCCCGCGGGAACGCAGGTGCTGATCGTCAATTCGTTCCTCCACCGGAATCCGGACACGCACGAATTCGCCGACCGATTCGCGCCCGAGGAGTGGATCGACGGCGAGGCCGGGGACGACTGGTCCTTCAACCACCTGAGCCACGGTCCCCAGGGCTGCCCGGGCAGCGGCCTGGCGCTGCTGCTGGGCCGGTCTATGCTGGCGGCGGTCCTGGCGGACCGCCAGGTCGAGCTGCTGGAGCCCAAGCTCGACCCCTCGCGCCCGCTGCCCCACATGCTGGACTTCTTCGCCGTGCGCTTCCGCCTGGCCAACCCCTAGGGGGGGCGAAACTCGGCGCTGTCCTACCTAAGTGGGCCAGTGGCCCATCTAGGCAACACAGCGGAACAGAAAATCGCAGAGATCGCGGGCTCGAGCCACGGCGTCGTCACTCGAGTGGAGCTCTTGCGGGTGGGCCTGTCTGTCGACGAAATCACGGAGCGCGTGCGCAAGGGGCTCTTGATCCGCGAGTACAAGGGCGTCTATCGCGTTGGCCATCAGGCGCCGAGCGTCGAGGCGCGCTATTTGGCTGCCGTACGTGCCTCTGGGGATGGCGCGGTGCTGTGCGGCCGCGCTGCCGGCTTCCTCCTCGGGATTCTGAAGGGCTCGCCGCCGCCCCCGGAGGTGATGACGCCGACGCAGCGGAGCATCCCCGGGGCCAAGACGCGCCGCTCGCGGCGCGTAGACAGACGCGACGTGACAACCGTCCGAAGCATCCCCATCACGACGGTGCCCCGCACGCTTGTGGACCTCGCCGCCGTTCTCCCCCAAGATGACCTTGCCCGAGCCTGCCACGAGGCCGGCGTCCGCTACAAGACGACTCCGCGCCAGGTCGAGGCCGTGCTTGCGCGCCGTCCGAACAGCCCGGGGGCCCAAAACCTCCGTAGGGTGATGCGCGGCGAGGTCCACGTCACGCTGAGCAAGCTCGAGCGCGTCTTCCTCAAGCGGCTGCGGGACGCCCGCCTTCCCCTGCCCATCACCAACCGTCCGGCCGGCCGGCGGCGCGTGGACTGTCGCTGGCCCGACTACCGGCTGACCGTCGAGCTCCAGAGCTACCGGTTCCACAATTCGCGCTACGCCTGGCAGATGGATCGCCGCCGCGGCCGTGAGGCCCGCGCGCGTGGCGACACGTTCCGCGAGTACGACAGCGGCGACGTCTTCGACGATCCTCGGTACATGCTCCAGGAGCTCCGCCAGCTGCTTCGGGGGAAGGTCTGACACCTGACACGGTGAATGAAGACGCACTTTCCAGGGTATCTTGTAGCGGAGGACACAAAGATGCGGATGTACTCCACCTGGCTCGCTGGCCCCTACCTGGGCCCGCAGCGGCGCCCGAACGGCGTCGCGCCACGGCGCCGCTGGCGCCCGCTCCGCCGTCTCTCGGCGCGGAAGCGCCGGCCCGCCAGCTCGTAGCGCAAGTCGCGCCGCCGCGGCGTATCCTGCGGCAGCGGAAGGCAGGGGAAGACGGAATTGCTTCGTCGTAGGTTCGTCGTCGCACTCGGCGTGAGCGCGCTCGCGGCGGTCGCGGGTGCGGCGCCCGCTTCCGGCTCGGCCCCGACGACCCTGCGCCACCTAGGACAGGCGACGTCCTGGGGCGGCTCGATCTCGAATGCCGTCTCGGCGCGGCCGGAGACGTGCACGGAGTTCACGTGCAACTCATACGACGTCGCGGTCGGGGTCGCACCCGGCACCTGGCGCCCGCCCGGCGGCCTGCTCGTCTCGCTCAAGTGGCCCGACGCCCAGCTCGACGCGTTCTACGATCT
>VAWV01000183.1 GCA_005883295.1 Actinomycetota bacterium | reverse complement strand
GCCGCTTCGCTGAGGTCAGCTGACCGCCGGGACGGCGCCGCGGCACGGCCCCAGGTCGTAGAGTGTGGGTGGTCCAAAGGGGGGCACTTCTGGCCATGACGACACTTGATGTCACGACGAGCGAGCGTCCGGGCGGGGTCCAGGTGGCGCTCTCAGGGGAGCTCGACATCGCGACGGCGCCGAAGCTCGAGGACGAGGTCCGGCGCCTCGAGGACGACGGTCACACGCTGATCGTGATCGACCTGCGCGGCCTCGAGTTCATGGACTCGAGCGGGCTCCGCGCCCTGCTCGCCGCGGACAGCCGCGCGCGCGAGCGCGGCGCGCGGATCGTCCTCGTGCGCGGCGACGAGCGCATCCAGCGGGTGCTGCGGATCACGCGCATGGACGAGAGGCTCGAGCTGGTCGACGACGCGGAGACGCTCGCCGGCGCCGCCTAGGGCGTCAAACGGCCGGTTCCACCTCGAACCACACGCGGGCGGGTTGACCCCGCTCCACGCCCCAGCGCGAGGCAAGCCGGTCCACCAGGTGCAGCCCCCAGCCGCCCGCCTCGAGCTGCGGGGCGTCCCGCGGCGAGGGCTGGAACCCCCGGCCGCCGTCCCTCACCTCGGCCCTGACGATGTCGTCGGCGATAGAGACGGTGAGCCGGATCTTGACGTCGGCTGGTGCGCCGGCGTGACGGACGGCGTTGGTCACAACCTCGCTCACCAGCAGGCGGACGTCATCCAGGAGATCGGGATCGGCCATCCCGTCGAGCAGCCCGATCGCCGCCCTGGCCTCGGCCGCGGCGTCCGGCCCCGAGTCGAGGTCGACCTCGATGCGCGGCCCGTACCGGCCGCCCGCGCGGTCCGCGCGTGGAAACGGGGCGCGCTCGGACAGGTGCCTGAACGGGGCGAGGTCCGGGCTTCCGAGTTCGCCAGGGAGCGGTTCGGACAGCCAAGCAAGCTGCGGTTCCGGTGGTCTCATCGTCTCCTTCGGGTCCGACGCGACCCGTCGGTCAATCGGTTTATTCCCGGGCGGCGGAGCCAAAAACGTGCGCGGCGTCACTGGGACTTCGATTGCGGAGCGGCGCTCAGCGCCCGGCGGCGAGCCTCAGGACCTGCTCTGCAATGCGGTCCGCTGCGTCCGGGCGGGCGATGCGCCGGGCGGCGGCGGACATCGAGCTGAGCCGATCCGGGGCCTCGAGCAGCGCCACCACCTCGCTCCGCAGCCGGTCCGCGCTGAGCTCGGCGTCCGGCACGACCACCGCCCCGCCGCCGTCCGCCATCCAGCGGGCATTCGTCTCCTGGTGGGCGGCCGTGGCGTACGGGTAGGGAACGAGGATCGAGGGCAGGCCGGAGGCGGCGAGCTCGAATATCGAGCCGCCGGCGCGGGCCACGGCGAGATCGGCCGCCGCCAGGGCGTCCGCGAACGGCTCCACGTACTCGACCAGGCGGTAGTGGGAGGGCCGCCCGAGGGCCTCGAGACGCTCGCTGAGGACGGGGTAGTCGCGCGATCCGCTCGCGTGGAGCACCACGCACGGCGGCTCGCGCCCGAAGGCCTCGAGCGCCGCCTCGTTGATCGTCCGCGCCCCGATCGACCCGCCGAACACGAGCAGGCAGGGTCCGCCCGGGAGCCCGAACCGCCGTCGCGCGGCCTCACGGTCGGCGGAGCCCGTGCCCGAAGGGATGGGCCGCCCGGTGACCTCGTAGCGCGGCCCGTCGCGGCCGGCCAGCGGGAAGGCCAGGAAGACGCGCCGCGCGGCTGGCGCCAGGAGCCGGTTGGCCACGCCCAGGTGGCTGTCCGCCTCGGTCAAGAACAGCGGCAGGCGGAGGGAGACCGCGGCCAGCCCAACGGGGCCCGCGACATAGCCGCCGCCCCCGATCACGGCATCGGCGCCCATCCGCCGCAGCGCCCGGCGCGCGGTCCGCGCGGCGCCCGCGGCGAGTGCCGCCGAGCGCGCGGCGCGCAGCGGGTTAGATCGATCGAGCCCCGCCACCGACAGCCGGTGGAAGGGGTAGCCGGCGGCGGGCACGAGCTCGGCCTCGGCCCGCTCGCCGCCCAGGAACTCGACCTCGGCGCCCCTAGCCCGCAGCGCGCCGGCGATGGCCAGCGCGGGCACGACGTGCCCCGCGGTCCCGCCTGCGGCGATCGCTATCCGCATCCGCTCCGCCGTCGATCGCCTGGAACCGCCGCCTGCGCCCCGCGGCGGCCGATCCGCCGGTCGACGCGACGTTCAGCACCAGCCCCATCGCGCCCAGCAGCACGACAAGGTTCGAGCTCCCGTACGAGACGAACGGGAGCGGCACGCCGGTGAGCGGCGCCATGCCCAGGACCGCGAAGAAGTTGAGCGCGGCCTGGCACAGGATCAGCGACGTGAGCCCGGCTGCGAGCAGCTTGGCATAGCGGTCCCTGGCCAGCTTCGCCGCCCGGAAGCCGGCGTACGCGATCAGCCCGTAGAGGGCGGCGAGGGAGGAGATCCCGATCACCCCGAGCTCCTCCCCCACTATCGCCAGGATCATGTCCGTGTGGGCCTCGGGCAGGTAGAAGATCTTCTGCACGGACTCGCCCAGGCCCAGCCCGAACAGCCCGCCCGACCCCAGCGCGATCTGCGCCTGCGCCGCCTGGAACCCGATCCCGCTGGCGTCGTGCCAGGGGTTCACGAACGACAGCAGGCGGTCGCGCCGGTAGGGCTCCGCGATCGCGAAGATGAGCCCGAGCACCGCGAGCACCAGCAGGATCGTGCCGAGGTGGCGCAGCTTCGCCCCGGCCGCGATGAGCAGCGCGAACGTGGAGAAGCAGATGACCATGGCCGTGCCCATGTCGGGCTGGGCGAGGAGCAGCAGACAGGCCGCGCCGACCACCATGAGGAGCGGCCGTGAGAGCTCCCTGACCGAGCGCAGGCACCTCGGCCGCGACGCCAGCAGGCCGGCCGAGTAGAGCGTGAGCGCCACCTTCAGGAGCTCCGAGGGCTGGAACTGGACGGGGCCCGCGCCGAGCCAGCGGGTGGCGCCGTTCACGGTGATGCCCACGTGCGGGACCATCACGGCGAGGGTGAGGGCGAACGAGACGCCGACCAGAAGCGGCGTGAGCCGCCGGATCACCCGGAGGCCGCCGCGCGAGATGGCGTGCATCACGATCAGCCCGATCGCACCGAAGAGCACGTAGCGCTTGAGGAAGAACGCCGGGTCCCCGTTCTTCAGGAGCGACGCGGCCGAGCTGGCCGAGTAGACCATCACCGCGCCGGCCGCGAGCAGGCAGAGGGTGGCCGTGTAGAGGATCGAGTACTCGAGCGGCGGCTTCCCCCGCCGCCTGGAGCGCGTCGCGGCGGCCATCCGGACGACTTTCGACGCCCGTCGCGGGGGTCCTGCGACCCGTCACTTGATCGACTGCTGGTACAGCGTGAAGCCGATCGACGAGCAGATGGCGGCGACGATCCAGAAGCGCAGGATGATCTTGGTCTCCGACCACGCCATCAGCTCGAAGTGGTGGTGCACCGGCGCCATCAGGAACACCCGCTTCCGGAAGCGCTGGAACGAGAAGACCTGGATCGCCACCGACAGCGCCTCGATCACGAAGATGCCGCCGATGATGATCAGCAGCACCTCCGTCTGGGTCATCACGGCGGTCGCCGCGATGGCGCCGCCAAGCCCCAGCGATCCGGTGTCGCCCATGAAGATCGCGGCAGGGAACGAGTTGAACCACAGGAAGCCGACGCTCGCGCCGACCAGGCAGGCGCAGATCAGCGCGAGGGCCTGCACCTTCGGGGCACCGGTGGAGAGGGTCATGGCCGTGTAGGCGAGCATCACGATCGCGGCGCACCCGGCGGCCAGGCCATCGAGCCCGTCGGTGAGGTTCACCCCGTTGCTGGCCCCGGCCAGTACCAGGAAGATGAGCACCGGATAGAGGAACCCGAGGTGCACGTGCGCGTGGAAGAGGCGCACGTTGAGGTCGTTGTGCAGGCCCACGCCCTTGGTCGCCACGTACCAGAGGCCGACTGCGGTCAGCGCCTGGAGCGCGAGCTTCTTCTTGGCCGATAGCCCCAGCGAGCGGCTCTTCGAGATCTTCGTCCAGTCGTCGAGGAAGCCGAGCGCCGCGCTGGCGACGGCCGTCCCGAACACCGCCATGCTCGCGCGGTCGTGCTTCGAGAGGATCAGGAACGGCACCGACACCGCCACGAAGAGGACGATTCCCCCCATCGTGGGTGTGCCGGCCTTCACCGCGTGCCCCTCCGGCCCCTCCTCGCGGATGTACTGGCCGAACTCGCGCCGCCTCAGGTACTCGATGAACTTGGGGCCCAGGAACACGCAGATGAAGAGCGAGGCCATGCCCGCGATCAGGATGCGGCCGAGCATCTAAGCGGGCGCCGTCACGCCTGGTTCGCCCCGACCACGCGTTCGAGCCCTGCCGAGCGGGAGCCCTTGATCAGCACGCGGTCGCCGGGCTGCGCGAGCTCCTCCAGGATGGCGCGCGCCTCCTCCGGGCTCGCGACCGCGTGGCGCTCGCCATCGAACGCGTCGGCGTAGGGAAGCGCCGCCTCCCCGACGGTCACGAGGACGTCCACGCCCAGCTCGTCGGCCCGGCGGCCGATCTCGCGGTGGAAGCGCTCACCGTCCTCGCCCAGCTCGGCCATCGTGCCGAGCACGGCGATCCGGCGCGCCGCCGGGCTATCCGCGAGGTGGTCGAGGGCGGCGCGCATCGACATCGGGTTGGCGTTGTAGCAGTCGTTCACGACCGTCACCCCGCCGCCCAGCTCCACCACCTCGCCGCGCAGCGCGGAGAAGCTCACCTCGACCCTCCCGCTCGGCACCACTCCGAGCGCGGTGGCGGCCGCGACCGCCGCGACCGTGTTGACCACGTTGTGCGCCCCGGAGTAGGGCAGGTCGAGCACCACCTCGGTGCCGCGGGCGTCGATGCGCGCGCGGCCGTGGGCGAACGAGACGAGGTGTACGTCGCCGCCCTCGCCGAACGTGATCGTCTCGAGGTCGTCACGGAGGTGCGGCTCGAGCAGCGGCTCGGCGGCCGGCACCACGCAGGTGGCGCCGGCGGGCAGGTCGCGGATCAGCTCCGCCTTCGCGGCCGCGACGCGCTCCACCGTCCCTAGGAGCTCCAGGTGGACCGGCCCGACGTTCACGATCAGGCCGACGTCGGGCTCGGCGATCTTCGTCAGCTCCGCGATCTGGCCCGCGCCGCGCATTGCCATCTCCAGGACCAGCGCGTCCGTCCCTCGCTCGGCGTCGAGGATCGTGAGCGGGAGCCCGATCTCCGTGTTGAGGTTCTCGCGGTTCGCGTGGGTCTCGGGCCACTGCGGGAGGAGCAGCGCGGCGAGGATGTCCTTGGTCGATGTCTTGCCCGTTGAACCGGTCACGCCCACCACCGGGCAGCGGAGCTCGCGCCGCCACTCCAGGGCGAGCGACTGCAGCGCCTGGAGCGGGTCGGGCGCGGCGATCACCGCGCGCCCGCCGTCCGGCGCGCCGAGCTCGTCGGCGCGGGCGGGCTCCACCAGCACGCCCCAGGCGCCGGCGTCGAGCGCGGCGGACGCGAAGGCGCCACCGTCCGTGCGCGTCCCCGCCAGTCCCACGAACAGGTCCCCCGCGGCGGCCTCGCGTGAGTCGACGACCGCGCGGTGCGGTCCTGCGACGTCGGGCTGGCCTGCGACCAGGCGACCGCCGGCCGCCGCGGCCACCCACTCGGCGGTCCGGTCGGTCACGACG
Organism: Actinomycetota bacterium; assembly: GCA_005883295.1. Taxonomy (GTDB): domain Bacteria; phylum Actinomycetota; class Thermoleophilia; order Solirubrobacterales; family Thermoleophilaceae; genus AC-37. The sequence goes on along the minus strand of VAWV01000183.1, from coordinate 1,132 downwards.
GGGCCCCGAGCGCAGCGCGCAGCGCCTCGCGCGCGACCGTCACGTCGTCGAACGGCTCCTTGCGCCCGCCCTCGAACTCCTGCCCCTGCTCGTGACCCTTGCCCGCGATCACCACCACATCGCCCTCCGCGGCGGTCTCGATCGCGTGCCGGATGGCATGGCGCCGGTCCACGTCGCGCTCGGCATCCGGGCCAGCGCCGTCCATGATCTGGTCGACGATCGCCTCGGGGTTCTCCGACCGGGGGTTGTCGGAGGTGACGATCACCCGGTCCGCCAGCGCCGCCGCCACCCTGCCCATGAGCGGCCGCTTCGTCCGGTCGCGGTCACCGCCCGCGCCGAAGACCACGTGCAGCCGTCCGGTCGTGATCTCGCGCGCGGCGCGCAGGACGTTCTCGAGCGAGTCCGGGGTATGGGCGTAGTCGACCAGGACGGCGAACGGCTGGCCCTCGTCGACGGGCTCGAACCGCCCGGGCACGCGCGCCGCGTCCGCAAGCGCGGCGCCGATGGTCTCGAGCGGCACGCCGAGCGCGCGGGTCGCCGCGGCCGCGGCCCGCGCGTTCGACACGTGGAAGAGGCCGGGCAGGCGCGTGGTCATCCGGAGGTCGCCGTCGGGACTCACGCACGTGAAGCGCGAGCCGTGGGGGTCGAACTCCACGTCCCGCGCGCGGAAGTCGGCGTCCCGCTCGATGGCGTAGGTGGTGACCTCGCCGAGCTCGGCGGGCAGCCGGCGGCCGTAGGGGTCGTCGATGTTCACGATCGGGGGTCCGCCGGGCTCCTCGAACAGCCGTCGCTTGGCCAGGAAGTAGTGCTCCATGTCCGAGTGGAAGTCGAGGTGGTCCTGGGTCAGGTTCGTGAAGACGCGCGCCGCGAAGTGGACGCCATCCGTACGGCGGAGCTCGAGCGCGTGCGAGGAGACCTCCATCGCGCATGCGCTGTCGCCGGCGTCGAGCATGCGGCGAAAGGTCGACTGGAGGTCGATCGCCTCCGGGGTCGTGCGCTGAACGGCCTCCTCCCGGCCGCCCACGATCGAGGTGACCGTGCCGAGCAATCCGCACTTCCAGCCGGCCGCCTCGAGGATCGACCTGACCAGGAACGCCGTGGTCGTCTTCCCGTTCGTCCCGGTGATGCCCAC
>VAWV01000182.1 GCA_005883295.1 Actinomycetota bacterium | reverse complement strand
CTCGTCAAGTGGAGCTACGAGCCCCCGCGCGCGGAGGATGTGCCGCACGCGATCGCGCGGGGAATCCACATGGCGTCGCTGCCCCCGACCGGTCCCGTCTTCGTATCGATCCCGATGGACGACTGGGCGGCGGACGTGAACGAGGACGAGGTGCGCCATCAGTCGTCACGCCTGGTTGGGGGTCGCGCGACCGCCTGTCCGGAGACGATCCAGCAGCTGGCGGCGCGGATCCGGGAGGCGAAGAACCCGGTGCTCGCGGCCGGTCCGGAGATCGACGCCTCGGGGGCCTGGGAGGTGGGAGTGGAGTTCGCGGAGCGCCTGCGCCTGCCGGTGTGGGCGACGCCGGCGCCGGGTGCCGGACGGCTCGGCTTTCCCGAGAACCACCCGCAGTTCGTGGGCGTCCTGCCGCCCGCCATCGGGCCGCTCTCGGAGACGCTCGCCGGCCACGACCTGATCCTGGTGGTCGGCTCGTCGACGTTCCCGTACTACCCCAACATCCCGGGCGCCCTGCTGCCCGAGGGCGCCTCGCTCGTATCGATCACCAGCGATCCGGACGAGGCCGCGCGAGCGCCCATGGGCGACGCGGTCGTGGCCGACGTGCGGTTCACGCTCGAGGCGCTGCTCGAGGAGCTCGGCGACGAGACCCCGGAGCGCGAGCTGGCGGAGCCGCGGGCTGACCCGGAGCCGGTCGCAGTGGGTGAGAACCCCATGAGCCCGTCCGCCGCAGCCCAGGCCCTTGCCGACGTTTGGCCCGACGACGGCATCGCCGTGGTCGAGTCGCCGTCCGCGACGCTCGCCATCCGCAACCGGCTCAGGCTCTCGAGGCCCGGCAGCTGGTACTTCGGCGCCGGCGGCGGCCTGGGGTTCGGGCTGGCGGCGTCGGTGGGGGTCCAGCTCGCGCAGCCGGACCGGCCGGTTGTGTGCGTGGTGGGCGAAGGGTCGGTTCAGTACTCGGTGCAGACCTTCTGGAGCGCGGTGGCCTACGACGTGCCAGTCACCTTCCTGGTCCTCCGCAACGAGGAGTACGCGATCCTCAAGTGGTTCGCCGCCCTCGAGGACGTGAGCGGCGCCCCCGGGCTCGATCTCCCGGAGCTCCGCGAGGCGCTCCGGGAGGCGATCGCGTCCGATAAGCCGCGCCTGGTGGAGACCCGCGTGGCCCCGGGTATGGCATTGGGTTGAAACCCCCCTGATCCGAGAGTTAGGGTCCCCCGTAAGGAGGGGAGATGGCCACCCGGAAGCACGTCATCGACTTCGACCTCGACCGCTACCTGCGGGCGTCCAAGAAGCTCGACCTGAGCCACCTGGACTGGGACGACATCCCCAACCACCCGCTCTCGGACGGGGACGTGATGTCCATGCACTACATGATGGACATCGAGACCCACACGGTGATCTACCTGCGCGACCTGCTGGCCACGCGCGCGGCAAACGATCCGCAGATCACGGCGTTCCTCGCGTGCTGGGTCTACGAGGAGCTGTGGCACGGGGAGGCCTTCTCGGACTTCCTGCGCGCCTACGGCATCGAGGTGCCCGCCGAGCCGAAGCTGCCGGACGGGTCCACGCCGATGCCCACACGCGTGTCGCGGACGCGGCGGGTGCGCGAGGAGCTCGGCGTGGGGCACCAGCTCTCGCTCCTGCCGACCATGCTCGGCTCGTGGCTGTTCAAGGACTTCATCGCGCTGCACATGACGTGGGGGGCGATCAACGAGCTGACGACGTTGACCGGCTACCACCAGCTCATCCGCCGCTCCGAGCACCCGGTCCTCCACACGATGCTGCGGCGCGTGATCCAGGACGAGCGCCGGCACTTCGCCTTCTACCGGGCACAGGGCAAGGCCCGTCTGGCAGCCGCCCCGCGCCGCACGCGCAAGGTGGTGCGCTGGATCTTCGAGAACTTCTGGACCCCGGTCGGCGCGGGTGTGATTCGGCGACTCGCCCGCGGGGCGCGAGGGCATGCGCGAGATCGACCGCACCATCCAGGACATCCCCGGGCTGGAGGGCCTCACGCTCCTGGAGGACACGCTCGACCGCGCGCTCGACCGCGCTGCCCGCACGCCCGGCTGGGGCGGAGTCGCGCCCGCCGCGCCGCGCGACTCGCGGCTCGCCGGTGCCGGTCCCGAGGCGTGGTCAGCATCGCAGGCGGCCGCATAGGATCCGCGTCATGGCAACCATCACGAAGAGCGTCAACATCAACCGCCCGCCCGACGAGGTCTTCGCATACCTGGACGACCTCAACAAGCATCCCGAGTGGCAGCCGCAGATAGAGAGCCGCCGGATCGTCACTGAGGGGCCCACGCGCGTGGGCACCGAGGTCGACGACACCCGCGTGGTCGGTGGCGGCCGCAAGGTCCCGATGCGGTGGAAGGTGACCGAGCACGACCCCGCCGGCCGCAGGTCCGCGTTCGAGACGATCGAGAGCAAGATGATCAAGCCCTCGGGCGTGATCTCCGTGGCGCAGGCGGGCGAGGGCAGCGAGGTGACGTTCGAGTTCACCACCAACCCGTTCGGGTTCGGGTGGCTCATGGCGCCCCTCATCAACCGCGACGTGGCGAAGACGGTCACGGAGAACCTGGGGCGCCTGAAGGAGAACCTCGAACGCTCGTAAGCGGCACGCTCGCGGCGGCGGGGGATCTCCGCGAGGGATGGGTCGAGGTCGAGGAGGACGGCGGGCGGATCGCCGCCTGCAGGTTCGGCGACCCGCCGCGCGCCGCTGACCTAGAGCACCCCGGTGTGGTGGCGCCGGGGCTGGTGGACCTGCAGGTGAACGGCGCGGCCGGGCACGACGTGACCGGCGGCCCGGACTCGCTCGATGCCATCGACCGGGCGTTGCTGCAGCACGGCGTGACCAGCTACCTCGCTGCGCTGGCCAGCCCGAATGCCGAGCTCGCCGCCCGCGTGATGCCGGAGCTGGAGCGCCGCGCCGCCGACCCTGGGTCGCCGCTGGCCGGCGTTCACATCGAGGGCCCCTTCATCTCCCGTGAGTACGCGGGCGCGCACCCGCCGGAGCGGATCGCGCCGGTGCCCGCCGAGGTGCCGGACTGGATGCGGTCGCCCGCGGTGAGCGTCGTGACCATCGCGCCGGAGCTGGACGGCGCGGCGCGCCTGATCGCGGAGCTCGACCGGCTGGGGGTGACGGTGTCGCTCGGGCACTCCGGCGCCACCGCCTGGCAGACGCGGGCGGCGGTCGACGCGGGCGCGCGTATGGTTACCCACCTCTTCAACGCGATGGCTCCGATCCACCATCGCGAGGTGCACCTGCCGGGCGCCGCTCTGACGGACGAGCGGCTGCTGGTGACGGTCCTCGCCGACAATGTCCACCTCTCGGCGCCGGCGCTCGAGCTCGTGCGGCGGGCGGCGGGCGACCGGGTCGCGCTTGTGAGCGACTCGACGCCGGGCGCCGGCGCGCCGGCCGGTCGATACACGATGGCGGGCGTCGAGATCGAGCGCCTCGAGGACGGCTCGGTGCGCACGCTCGACGGGCGGCTGGCGGGCGGCGGGCTGTTGCTGGACGCGCACGTCCGCGGGTGGGCCTCGCTCACCTCCGCCACGCTCGGCGACGCGATCCGGGCCGCCACCGAGGTGCCGGCGTCGCTGATCGGCCGCTCGGCGAGGCTCGACGCCGGCGCGCCGGCCGACCTGGTGCTGCTCGACGCCCGCTCGATCGAAGTCGTGCGCGTGATGCGCCGCGGTCGCTGGGTGTAGCCTCGACCTCAATGGCCGAGCCGCGTTACACCCTCGACCACACGATCATCGAGGTGCACGACCTCGACGCTTCCCGCGCCTTCTACGAGCGGGTGCTCGAGGCGCTCGGGATGGGCGTGGCCATGGACTTCGCCGAGGAGCGCGGGATCATCGGCTTCGGGGTCGCCGGCCGTCCGCAGTTCTGGATCTCCGGCCGCGGCGACGCGCCGTCGGGTCCGGTCCACATCGCGTTCCACGCGGCAGACCGCGACCGCGTTCACCGCTTCCACGAGGCGGCGCTCGCCGCGGGCGGCGAGGACAACGGCCCGCCCGGTCTCCGCGAGCACTACCACCCGACCTACTACGGCGCCTTCGTGTTCGACCCGGATGGCAACAACATCGAGGCCGTCTGCCACGCGCCGCCGGAGGGGTGACCGGTGCCCGGCACCTTCACCGACCCTCCGCACGAGCTCTCGCCCGAGCAGGTGCGCGAGCGGCTCGAGGGCGGGGAGATCGAGCTGGTGGACGTGCGCGAGCCGTACGAGTGGGAGGCGGGCCGGATCGCGGGCGCGCGGCACATCGAGCTCGAACGGCTCGCCGGGCGCGCCGACGAGCTGCCGAAGGACCGGCCAATCGTCTTCCAGTGCCGTCTGGGTGCGCGCTCCGCGATGGCCACCCAGGCGTTCCGGGCGGCCGGCTGGGACGCCTACAACATGACCGGCGGGATCACGGCGTGGGTGGAGCGCGGACTGCCGATCGAGCCCGATGGTGGGTACGTGGCCGAGCATTGACTGGCCGGTCAGCCAGTCGGTTAGACTTGCCTGACAGGAGGGTTCGTTGACCACCACGGCCTCAATCGAGGAGGGTCTCCGCGCCATCGCCGCGGGCGAGCTCGTGATCGTCGCCGACGACGAGAACCGCGAGAACGAGGGGGACCTGATCATGGCCGCCGAGAAGGCGACGCCGGAGAAGCTCGCCTTCATGATCCGCCACACGAGCGGGATCATCTGCCAGCCGATGACCGGCGAGCGGCTGGACCAGCTCCAGCTGCCGCAGATGGTCGAGCAGAACACCGAGTCGAAGCGGACGGCGTTCACGGTGTCGGTCGATGCACGCGACGGGACGACGACCGGCGTGTCGGCGGAGGACCGCGCGCGGACCGTCACCGCGCTTGCCGATCCCGACACGAGCGCTGAGGACTTCCTCCGCCCCGGCCACATCTTCCCGCTCCGCTACCGCGACGGCGGGGTGCTGAAGCGCGCCGGGCACACGGAGGCCGCGATCGACCTCGCACGGCTCGCCGAGCTGCAGCCCGCCGGCGTGCTCGCCGAGCTGAACAACGACGACGGGACCATGATGCGCATGCCCGAGCTGCAGCAGTTCGCGCGCGAGCACGGACTGCCGCTCATCACGGTCGCCGATCTGATCGCCTACCGCTACCGCAACGAGCGGATCGTGGAGCGCGTCCGCGAGAGCAGGGTGAAGACCGAGCACGGCACGTGGACGTCCCACCTGTACCGCTCGCCGCTTTACCCGGGCGAGCACCTGGCGCTGGTGATGGGGGAGGTCGGGCCCGACGAGCCCGTGCTCACCCGAGTGCATCGCGCGTGCGTCGCGGGTGACGTCTTCCAGAGCCAGCTGTGCACCTGCGGGGCCAAGCTGCGCGCATCGCTCCGGCGGATCACCGCCGAGGGCAAGGGGGTGCTGGTGTACCTGCGCGGACCGGAGTCGCACGCGTTCGGCCGCCACGAGACAACCGAGGCGCGCGAGGAGCCCGACAAGGACCGCGTCTGGCGCGAGCACGGTCTGGGGGCGCAGATCCTCCAGGACATCGGCGTCCGGCGGATGCGCCTGATGTCGAACACCTCGGCGAGCTTCGCGGCTCTCGGCGGGTTCGGCCTGGAGATCGCGGAGCGCGTGCCGCTGGTCACGCCGGTGGCGGAGAGCGCCGAGGACGATCCCTCGATCGCGTCGCTGCTCGCGGACGCCTAGCACCGCATACACTCGCCCGCGCGGATGGAGGGGCGCGCGTCGATAGTCGCCGGCGAGAGTGTCGTGTTGAACGCGCCGCGGCGCGACGAGTTCGTGGCCCGCTGGTCGCTGTTCAACGACCCGATGCTGGCGATGATGCTCGGGTCTCCCGTCCTCGCGCACGGCGTTCACACGCGGACGATGCCGCCCGTGTCCGCCGAGTACCGGGAGGCGCTGTACGAGGAGCACGTGGCGCGCCGGGTCCTGTGCTTCGAGGTGCGGCTCGCCGACGGCGACGGGCGCTGCATTGGCGAGGCCTATCTCGCCGACCTCACCTGGCCGCGCGCGTCGGGTGAGCTGTGCGTGGCGATCTTCTCCCCCGACGACCGCCGCCAGGGATACGGCACCGAGGCGGCGACGCTCGTGTGCGCGTACGCGTTCGACGGGCTCGGACTGAACCGGATATCGCTCCGCTTCCCGGTCGAGAACGTGGCCGCGACGCAGGCGACCGAGCGCGCCGGCCCGGACCTGCGAGCGCGCAAGGTGGGGGTCGAGCGCGAGGCCGAGTGGGTGTTCGGGCGGCACGGCGACGTGGCCGTGTGGGAGGTCCTCCGCTCCGACTTCCCGCCGCACCCCGCGACCGCCGAGCTCCGCACGCCGCCGGGCGAATTCGCCGGGTAGGGCGGCCGATAGACTCGCCGGCTCAATGCGTCGCCACGGAAATCGTCCTGCACCGGAGGTCTGGGAATGCCGCTGATTCCGATGGTCGTCGAGCAGACCTCGCGCGGCGAGCGGTCGTTCGACATCTACTCGCGACTGCTCAACGAACGGATCATCTTCCTGGGTGACCCCGTCGATGACCAGATCGCGAACCTCATCGTGGCCCAGCTCCTGCACCTCGAGTCCGAGGACCCGGACAAGGACATCTCGCTTTACATCAACTCGCCGGGCGGGCAGATCTACGCCGGGCTCGCGATCTACGACACGATGCAGTTCATCAAGCCCGACGTCACCACGATCTGCTTCGGCATGGCGATGTCGATGGGCTCGCTACTGCTCGCCGGCGGCACTCCCGGCAAGCGCCTCGCGCTGCCCAACAGCCGGATCCTCATCCACCAGCCGTCGGGTGGCTACCAGGGACAGTCGGCGGACATCGAGATCCACGCGCAGGAGATCCTCGACCTCCGGAGCCGGATGGACGAGATCTACGCGACGCACACGAAGCAGACCGTCGAGAAGGTGCACGACGACATGGACCGCGACCGCTACTTCAAGCCCGAAGAGGCGGTCGAGTACGGCCTGATCGACCGGGTCATCGAGCACCACTAGGCCGCGGTCGCCGCGCTCGGTTGGGCCGTCTTCCGGCAGGGAGGGCTGGCGTCTTGCCGAATCCCGGTTTATCGTGACTTGAGTCACAAGCCGGCTGGCTCCGGCTTTCCTGGGAACTACTCACTTGAGCCATAGCAACAACGGCCCGGCGCTGGACGCGCTGCGGCAGCTGTCCGACGAAGAGCTGGCCCACGCCGCCGCGAAGGGCGACGACAACGCGGCCAGCGTGCTGCTCGAGCGGTTCGAGGAGCCGCTCTACCGCTACACGATCGCCCTGGTTCGCGATCCGGATCTCGCGCGCGAGGCCACGTGGAGCGCGCTGTTCGAGGGAGCGCGCGCCGTGCGCGTGGGCGAGTACGAGGAGCCGGTCAAGCCGTGGATGTTCAAGATCGCGCACGCCGCGGCGGGGGTCGCCGGTGGGCGGCGGCAGGCCGAAGGCGCGGATGCGGCGGAGAGTGCCGGCGCCGCCGAGGGCGGCGCGCCCGAGGGCACCGGCGCGCCCGCGGCGGCCGCGGTGGGCCTTCTTGCGGCCCTCGACTCGCTGCCCGACCGCGAGAGGAGCTCTTTGCTGCTGCGCGAGCTGGTCGGGCTCGAGTATTCGGGCATCGCGACGGCGACCGGTGCACGCCCGTCCGCAGCGCGACAGGCCGTGTTCCGCGCGCGGCTCGCCCTCCAGGGCGACGCGGAGCCGCTCACCCCGTATTGCGACGAGGTCCGCGCCGCGATGTCGAAAGCGGAGACGGGCGTTCGCGAGCGGCGCTCGATCGCCTCGCACCTCGAGACCTGCGCCGTGTGCACCGACTTCGCCGAGCAGCTCGAGCGCCGGCCGGAGGAGCTGCGCGAGCTGTTCCCGCCACCGGCTGAGCCGCTGGTGGCGGAGCTGCTGCCGCCGCTGCCGCCGCGCGCGCCGTCGACTGAGGCCGCGGAGCCCGAGCGGCCGCCGCGGCGGGAGCGTCGCCGGCTCGCACCCCTACGGGTGGTGCTGATCCTGCTCCTGGTGGGGGCCGGGGTCGCCGTCGCGCTCATTCTCAGCAGCAGCGGTGGTGGGGGCGGCAAGAGCAGCAGCACATCTGCGCTCCGGGCCGGGAGCACCGGGACCGCGGCGAGGCCGCGACACGCCGGGGCGGCGAAGAAGCACCGTGCTGCGCCCGCGAAGAAGCATGCGGCCGCGCCCGTGAGGAAGCATCCTGTTGCGCCTGCGAAGAAGCACCGCGCCGCGCCCGGGAAGAAGCACGCAGCCGCCGCGTCCGCGGGGAGCGCAGGCGCGGCCGCGGGCGCCACAGCCTCGAGCGCGGGGGCGAGCACGACGCGGGCCGCTCCCTGCAAGGGCGACCCGGCCCCTTCGGCGGCCCAGTCCGGCTATTCGAGCCGCGGCGGTGCCCTGCAGGCGGAGGTCGATCCCTGCGCCCACGCCGCGAACGGCGCGCTCGCGAACACGGGACTCGACCTGATGCTCGTGGTGGCTGCGGGAGGACTCCTGCTCGCACTCGGTGTCGGGATGCGGCGGCTCGGCAGCAGCGCATAGTCCAGGCCCGGCCCGAAGGCCTTGCCCTGGTGAGGTGCTCTCGGTTAGGTTCTTCCGCGAGGGTTCGAGAGGGTGGCTGTACGACCCCTCTCGGACAAAGCTTGAGGACGCAAGTATGGCCACCCGAACCACTACACCCGCACCTGCCGGACTGACCCGCGGCGTTCCGCCCGCCTGGGTGGCGCTGCTGCGCGCGCACGCGACTCTGACCCGCCAGATGGACGCCAACCTCCAGGCCGAGCACGAGCTGACCATCAACGACTACGAGGTCCTACTCGCGCTCGCGCGCGCGCCCGAGCGCAGGATGCGGCGGGTAGACCTGGCGGAACGCGTGCTCCTCACGCAGTCCGGCATCACGCGGCTGCTCCAGGGCCTGGAGCGCGCAGGGTTCGTGGAGCGCGCCGACTGCCCGACGGACAGACGTGTGGTCTACGCCCAGCTCACAGACGGCGGCTACGAGCGGCTGCGCGAGGCGTCGCGCACCCACCTCGACGACATCCGCTCGCTGTTCGCCGCCCGCTTCAGCGGCGGCGAGCTCGAGTCGCTCGACGTCCTCCTCGGGCGCGTCCTCGAGGGCGACAGCGACACCGACTGCGCGATTCCGGACTGAGCGCCGCGCTCAAATCGAGCCTCCCCGGCTCGATGAACGTGACCTGCCGCATGGCCCGACGATCCTACGATGACGGCCATGCCGGCGCAGATCAAGGTCCGGGTTCAGCCGCGCAGCCGGCGAAGTGAGATCGCCGGCGAGCGCGCCGGTGCGGTGCTCGTGCGCGTCACCGCGCCGCCCGTCGACGGGAAGGCCAACGAGGCGCTCTGCCGTCTGATCGCGAAGCGCGCCGGGGTGCCGCGGCGGGCAGTCGAGGTGGTACGCGGACAGTCGGCGCGCGACAAGGTTGTGAGCGTCGACGGCATCGAGCCCCCCGACCATCGACACGATCACCGTGGCCGACGCGCCCCTCGTGTGGCGCGAGGTGGGGTTCGAGGTGGACGACCACGGGCGCTGCCAGATCGGCACGGTGATGGTGCGGCTTCTCCCTGGCAAGTTCCCTCGCGGCCTGGTGGGCTGGTCGGTACGCGGTCTCGCCGACGGCGACATCGACGGCCTCCCGACGGAGTCCTCCGACGCAGCGCCGCGTGAGCCCGCGCCGGCGCATCCGAACGGCGTGGTCGCGATTGACCACCTCGTGGTCTTCACCGGAGACCGCATGCGCACGGCCGGTGCGCTGGAGGCGGCCGGGCTGGAGCTGCGCCGCCTCCGCGACGAGGCCACGCCCGCGGGCGGCGGCTACCAGGCCTTCTTCAGGCTGGGCGAGGTGATCCTCGAGGTGATCGAGCAGAAGAAGCTCACCGCGCCGAACGCGCTCTTCTGGGGCCTCTCGTTCCTGGTCGAATCGCTCGACCCGGCGGCGGCACTGCTCGGCGACCAGCTCAGCGAACCACGCGACGCCGTCCAGCCGGGGCGGAAGATCGCCACGCTGCGGCGCTCGGCAGGAGTCGCCGTGCCGATGGCGTTCATGACGCCGGGCCCCGGCGCGGCGTGAGCGCGGTCCGCCCGCGGCTCGTGCTGTGGGACGTGGACGGCACGCTCGTGGATTCCGCGCGGCTCGGCCGCGACGCCTTCCACGAGGCGTTCGAGCGCGTGACCGGTGGCCCGCCGCGCGAGGACGTGCCGTTCGCCGGCCGCACCGACCTCGAGATCGCGCTGGACATGCTCGAGCAGTCGGGCGTCGAGTCCGGCGAGGAGCTCCTCGACCGCTTCGAGGAGGCACTCGTGGACGCGATGGCCGCCCGTGTGGACGACCTTCGCGCGCTCGGTCAGGCGCTGCCCGGGGTCGAGGCGGTGCTCCAGCGGCTGCAGAACGAGCCCGGGGTCGTGCAATCGCTCCTGACCGGGAACGTGGAGCGCAACGCGCTGATCAAGCTTTCGGCGTTCGGGCTCGCGCGCTACCTCGACTTCGCGGCGGGCGGGTACGGCTCGGACCATCGCCGCCGCGGCGAGCTCGTGCAGATCGCGCGCCGGCGGGCCGAGGAGCGCCACGGGATCCGGTTAGAGTCGAGCGACGTGGTGCTGGTGGGGGATACGCCGCTCGACGTGGCGGCGGCGCTCGAGGGCGGGGCGCGTGCCGTGGGCGTCGCGACGGGCCCTTACGACGAGCACGCGCTGGCCGCTGCCGGGGCTCATGGCGTGCTCACCGACCTCTCCAACGCCGACGCAGTGATCCGCGAGGTACTGGCGTGAGCCGCGAGCGCAAGCGCCGGATCAGCACCTGGATCGGGCTCCACCTTGTGAACCCGGTCGTGCGCTGGATGCTCGAGCGCGGGATCGCGCCGCGGAGCCACGCGCTCCTCGAGACCATCGGCCGGAAGAGCGGCCAGCCGCGCCGCACGCCGGTCGGCAACGGCCTCCGCGGCGACAAGTTCTGGATCGTGACCGAGCACGGTCACAGCACCGCCTACGTGAAGAACATCAAGGCCAACCCGCGCGTGCCACCTCATGCCCGACGACGACCCGCGCGAGCGCATGCGGATGCTGGGCCGGCCGCTGAACGACGCCGTGGTCCGGCTGGTGGGGACCGAGCAGATCACGATCAGGGTGGACCTGGACGGGTAAAATCCGCCGTGGATGCTTCGTCTCTGGTTGTTCCGGCTTCTGCCGTTCCTCGGAAGGTGGTTCGAAGCCGCCCCCATGTGCTGCGGCGCCTGTCCGACGTGCGCCAGCACGGCCGTCACGGGCCTGACTCTGGAGGTGCTGGGGACGAAGCCGCGCGAGCACGAGTAGCTCGCGCGGAGGTCGCCGTTGACCGCCCTGATGTGCGCCGCTGTCCTAAGTAGGGGTCCATATAGGCCCCCTAGATAGGACAGCGCACCTTTGAACCCGACGCTCAGGGGCCGATCGCGGTCGCGGGCGGCGTCTCGCCGACGCGCCAGCCGCGGTCCCGCCGGGCCGCCGCCGCGTTCACCCGCCGCGCCGCCTCCTCGCAGGCCGCCTGAACATTCGCCCCGGCCCGCATCGCCTCGACGATCACGAAACTCCCCACCACCCGCAACGCCTCCTCGCCGACCCCCGTCGCCCCCGCCGCCCCGGCCGCGTCGTCCACGTACAGGCCGGCGCCGATCAGCGGCGAGTCGCCCACCCGGCCGGGCAGCTGGGCGCGGGTGCCGCCGGTGGACGTGGCGGCCGCCAGCGCACCGCTCGAGTCGCGCGCAACGGCGCCCACCGTGCCGGCCTCGAAGCGCTCGCGCTGGCGCGCGGTGACGAACCAGCTCGGCTTCATCAGCTCCAGGTTGAGCTCCACCGCGAGCGCCTCCGCGCCCCGGCCGGCGAGCAACACGTGCGGGGTCCGCTCCATCACCGCACGCGCGAGCCGGACCGGGTTCCGCACGCGCGTGACGCAGGCGACCGCTCCGGTCCGCAGCTCGGGGCCGTAGGCGATGCCGGCGTCCATCTCCACCGCGCCGGCCGCCGTCAGCACCGATCCCCGGCCGGCGTTGAAGAACGGCGCGTCCTCGAGCACCGCCACGGCGGCCTCGACCGCGTCCAGCGCGCCGCCGCCGGCGAGCGCCTCCCAGCCCGCATCCAGAGCGGCAGCCAGCGCCTCGTGATACGGGCCCTGGTCGCTCGGGAGCCGGCCACCCGCGCCGCCGTGGACGGCCAGCGCGGGCTCAGCCACCGATCAAGGAACCTGTCCGGGCTCCGGACGCGGGTCGCCGTTCTGCCCGTTACCCACTCCGGCGAGCGCCGCGAGCATCTGGTCGGCCAGCTTCGCGCCGTCGGAGGGGCGCTCCGGCGTGGCCGAGATGTGCACGACCACCTCGTCGCCGTCCATCTCCTGCACCTCGATGTCGGGCCGCCGGCGGGTGGGTACGTCGATCCTCTCCTCGAGCAGGTCCTGCACGGCGCTCGGCCGGAAGTCGATCGGGAAGCGGGCGCGGAGGTCGACCGCGCTCGGCTCGTGGATCGGGATGATCGCGATGTTGAGAACGGTGCTGTTGGGCACCAGGATCCGGTCGGCGCCCGACACCAGCGAGGTGTAGAGAAGGCCGAGCGAGCTGACGATGCCCTCGACCTCGCCACCGATCGGTCCGCCCTGGAGCCGCACCCGGTCGCCGACACGGAAGGGGCGGGCGCTCAGCAGGACCGTCCCGGCGATCAGGTTCCCGAGCGTCTGCTGGGCGGCGAGACCGAACACCACGGCGGTCACCGCACCGCCGATGGCCAGCGAGCTGGCGCTGAGCCCGGCGATCCGCAAAGCGGCGAGCAGCGCTACGCCGATGGCGATCAGCCGCACCAGGAAGCCGACGGTCCCGGCGGTGCCGGGATCCATCCGGCGGAAGAGCGACGGCCCGAGGGCGCGGCCCGCCGAGCGGGCGAACGCCCAGCCGACGATCAGGAGCGCCACCACGGTGAGGATCCGCACCACGCTGCCGGCGCCCGGGAACAGGGCGTGGCGGTGGTTGTAGGCGATGATTACGCCGACGAGCAGCGGCAGGAAGATCAGTGCCTGCCAGCGCGCGCGGGACGCCTGCCTGCGCTCGATCTCGCGCTCGAGGCCCGCCTCCCGCCACACCTCGGTCCGGCTTTCGAAGAATTCGCGTCCGCGTAGCTCTCGTCGCTTGGGCATCGGCATGGCCCCAACACATATCAACCTTTGCTGGCGGGCACGTGAGGATTTTCACGTAGCCTCCTCGCCGTGAGGAGGCTGGCCCGGTGCCTGTGTGC
>VAWV01000181.1 GCA_005883295.1 Actinomycetota bacterium | reverse complement strand
GGTGGGGAGCGAGCGGGTGATCTGCGGGCTCTCCGGGGGCGTCGACTCGTCGGTGGCCGCCCTGCTGGTGCACAGGGCGGTGGGCGAGCAGCTCACCTGCGTGTTCGTGGACCACGGCCTGATGCGCAAGAACGAGGGGGAGCAGGTGATCGCGGCGTTCCGCGACACCTTCCACGTGCCGCTGGTGGCCGTGCAGGCGGAGGACCGCTTCCTGGCCCGCCTCACCGGCGTCACCGACCCCGAGACCAAGCGCAAGATCATCGGCGAGGAGTTCATCCGCGTGTTCGAGGAGCAGGCGCGCGAGCTGGGCGACCCGCGCTTCCTGGTTCAGGGCACGCTCTACTCGGACGTGATCGAGTCGGGCGGCGGGCACGGCGCGGCCACGATCAAGTCGCACCACAACGTCGGGGGCCTGCCGGAGGATCTCGAGTTCGAGCTGGTCGAGCCGCTGCGCGCGCTGTTCAAGGACGAGGTGCGCCAGGTGGGCTCCGAGCTGGGCATGCCGGAGCGCCTGGTGTGGCGTCAGCCGTTCCCCGGACCGGGCCTCGCGATCCGCGTGGTGGGCGGCGAGGTCACCAAGGAGCGCCTCGAGATCCTGCGCGACGCCGACTTCGTCCTCCAGGACGAGATCCGCACCGCCGGCCTCTACCGCGAGCTCTGGCAGTCCTTCTGCGTTCTGCCGGCGGGCCTGCGGACCGTTGGTGTCCAGGGCGACGAGCGGAGCTACGGCTACGTGATCGTGATCCGCGCCGTCACGAGCGACGACGCGATGACCGCCGACTGGGCCCGCCTGCCCTACGACCTCCTCGAGACGATCGCCTCGCGGATGATCAACGAGATCCCGCAGGTGAACCGGGTGACGCTGGACATCACGTCGAAGCCGCCCGGCACGATCGAGTGGGAGTGAGGGCGGCCGGCGCCGCCTAGCTGTACCGGTCCCAGGCCTTCAGGAACGGCAGCGGGTCGAACGCGTGCCCGCCCGTGTACCAGCCCGGCGGCGTCCACATCTCGAAGTGGAGATGGCAGCCCACGGCGTCGCCGGTGTCGCCGACGTTCCCGATCCGCTGGCCGGTGAGCACGTGGTCGCCGACCTGCAGCGGTGAGCGCTCCCTCAGGTGCGCGAAGAAGAAGTCGTAGCCGGTGTCCGCGCCGTCGATGACCACGTAGTTGCCGGCCGCGGACTGATAGCTGTTCGCCTTCACCGAGCCTCCGCGTGGGGCGATGATCGGCGTGCCGCAGCTCGCGAAGATGTCCTGCCCCTGGTGGCGGTGACCCGCGCGCGGCGCGCCGAAGCCGTCGCCGTAGTGGTGCTTGGCGTGCAGCGGGAAGACGAACCCGTGCACGTCGAAGGCGTCGCGGCGCTGGTTGCCGTCGGCCGCGCTGTGCGCGGTCGCGCCAGTTTGTCCCCTCGCGGTCATGCGGAACGCGTAGCGGCCCTCCGGGGCGGGCTTGTGGTGGTCGCGCGCGTTCCAGGTGAAGGAGTGGACTGCGCCCGGGGACACGCCGTTGCGCGTCCACGTCCGCACGGCTCCCCCGTCGGGCAACTGGATCACGGAGACCTTCACGGACGCGGGATCGCCTCCGTCGACGCGGTACGAGAACTTCACGCCGCTGCTGTCCACGTAGGCCTTGTCCGAGCTCACCGCGGTCTCGAACCGCGGGGCGCCCGGATCCGCGGGGCCCTTGACCGGCGCCAGGCGGCCGCTCGTGGGCGGGGGCGGCGCCGGAACGATCGTGAGCGACTTCGAGGGGTCCGAGTGGACCTTCTTGCTCGCCCACGCCGTGAGCGGGCCGCTCTCAGCCGAGTAGGGGACCTGCACCGAGAGCTTGCTGTCGCTCGTCGGCGTCACGCTCACCGACACGTCGTCGCTGCTGCCCGAGCCCCCGAGGAAGACCACCCTCTTGGTGGCAGCGAGCCCGCTGCCCTTGATCGTCACGGAGCCGCCGGTGAGGATGCGGCCGTGGGACTCGCAGCCGCTCCTGCAGCGAACCGAGCTGATCTTCGGATGCGGCACGTATCGGACGCCGCCGGTCGTCGGGAGCGCCGAGGGAGCCATCACGAGGGCCGCGGCCGCGGCGGCGCCCGCGGACCCAGCTGCGAATGCGATGAGACAGCTCCTAGTGGACAGGAGGTGCGGCCCCTTCTCCTCTGGCCTACGGGGTTAGCTGACGGGCTCGCGCCTACCGGCGGCGCTACAGGCTCGTGGAGCTCCCCCGCTCCACCCGATTCGCCCCACGGGGACGGTCCCGCCCCCGATCTGGTTCCCCCGATCCCCGTGCACGCGGCGCGGGGATTCGGCAGCTTGCGGCTTTGGCGGCCGGCAGTATAGACCGGGGTTCTGTCACCATCGGCCGGCCGCGGCGGCCATCCGCCGCTAACCTCGAACGCCTTCACGTGCCATGAAGACCTACGTAGCGACACCCGCGACCCGCGAGCGCCACTGGTTGGTGGTCGACGCCGCCGGCAGGACGCTCGGCCGCCTCGCGACCCAGATCGCCGACACGCTCCGCGGCAAGCGGAAGCCCGAGTTCACGCCCCACTGCGACGTGGGGGACTTCGTGATCGTGGTGAACGCCGAGCGGATCTCGGTTACCGGCGACAAGCTGCATCAGAAGCGCTACTACCGCCATTCCGGCTACCCCGGAGGGCTGCGCTCGCGCACGCTCGAGGAGATGCTCGAGCGGCGGCCCGAGGAGGTGATCCGCAGGGCGGTCAAGGGGATGCTCCCGCGCACGCGGCTGGGTCGCCAGCAGTTGCACAAGCTCAAGGTGTACGCCGGGCCGGACCATCCGCACGCCGCCCAGCAGCCGCAACCCATGGAGGTCGACGCCCGATGATCGACGACGAGCGCCCGGACGCTCCCGAAGAGGGCGACGCGCCCGAGGCCGACGCGCCCGAGGCCGACGCCCCGAACGAGGGCGCGCCCGGGGACGTCGATCCCGAGGAGGTGCAGGACGCCGAGCCGTCGGCGGAGCCGCCTGCCGACGCCGACGCCCCGAACGAGGGCGGGACCGGCGATGTGGAGCCCGCCGCGGAAGGCGAATCCGGGGGCGAGGCCGAAGCCGCAGCCGAATCCGAACTCGGGGGCGAGGCCGAAGGCGAACCCGAGGGCGATGCCGAAGCCGCACCCGAGGCGGAGGGCGAGGCCGCCCCCGAGGCGGAGGGCGAGGCCGCCCCGGCCGAGCGTCCCCACCGTGAGCGCCGCCGGCGCGGCGAGGAGAAGAAGGAGGACGAGGTGGTCCCCGGCGCCCACCTCGAGCCCGACCTCGTGCTCGCCGAGGAACGCGCGGAGCGCGAGCGCGACGAGTACGCCGATCGCTACGGGCCTCCCGGCGAGGAGGGTGGAGCCACGGTCGCCGAGGCCGAGGCCCCGGAGGCCGAGCCGGCCGAGCGCGAGGAGCCGCGGGAGGCGCCGGCGCCCCGCTCGGCGCTGGACCTCGCGGCGGACGCCCGCTACCAGGCCACCGGCAAGCGCAAGACCTCGGTCGCGCGCGTGATCCTGCGTCCCGGCGGCGGGTCCTACGTGGTCAACGGCCGCTCGCTGGAGGATTACTTCCCGCGCGCGGCGCTCCAGAAGGCGGCGCGCCAGCCGCTCCAGACGGCGGGCTTCGACAAGCGCATGGACGTCGTGGCCAAGATCCACGGCGGTGGCATCTCGGCCCAGGCGGGCGCGCTCCGCCACGGCGTTGCTCGCGCGCTGGTCGAGGCGGACCCGAGCCTGCGGGTGGAGCTCAAGCGGCGCGGCTTCCTCAGCCGCGACGCCCGCGCCAAGGAGCGCAAGAAGGCCGGCCTGAAGAAGGCTCGCAAGCGCCCGCAGTTCTCCAAGCGCTGACCCGAGCCTGGTGAGCGCGCCCGCTCGCCTCTTCGGGACCGACGGAGTCCGCGGCGTGGCGGGCGAGTTCCTGACCGCCGAGCTCGCGCTGTCGCTGGGTCGCGCCGCGGCGGCGATCACACCGTCGGACGCCCCGCAGGTCCTGATCGTGCGCGACACCCGCGAGTCTGGCGAGATGCTCGAGGCTGCGCTCGCAGCTGGGATCGCTGCGGCGGGAGGCCACGCGCTTCTGGGCGGAGTGCTGCCCACGCCGGGAGCCGCGCTGCTCGTCCGCCGGTTCGAGCTCGACCTGGCCGCCGTCGTGTCCGCTTCCCACAACCCGTACCGCGACAACGGCATCAAGTTCTTCGGCGCCGACGGGACGAAGCTCGGCGAGGAGCAGGAGCGCGAGATCGAGCGCCTGGTGGCGGCGGCCGAGACCGAGGCGGCCAACGGGCGCGTGCGGGAGCTCCACGGCGCTGGCGGCGACTACCTACGTGAGCTCCACGCCCGCTTCTCGGAGCTGGACCTGTCCGGGCGGAGCTACCTGCTCGACTGCGCCAACGGCGCCACTTACCTCGTGGCTCCCGAGATCTTCCGCCGGCTCGGCGCTCATGTGGAGGCGATCGCGGCCGAGCCCGACGGGCGGAACATCAACGCCGGCGTCGGCTCCACGCACATCGAGGGCCTGGTCGAGCGCGTCCGGGACGGGAGCTTCGACGCCGGCTTCGCCTTCGACGGCGACGGGGACCGCGTGCTCGCGGTCGACTCGGGCGGTGAGGTCGTGGACGGGGACGAGCTGATCGCCCTGGCGGCGCTCCACCTCCGCGCCGCCGGCCGGCTCCTCGGCGACGGCGTCGCGGTGACGGTGATGACCAACTACGGGTTCCACCAGGCGATGAAGGGGGCCGGGGTGAAGGTCGCCACCACCCCGGTCGGCGACAGGCACGTGCTCGCCGAGCTGATCGCGCGCGGCTGGGCGCTCGGAGGGGAGCAGTCAGGCCACATCATCGACACCGGCTTCGTCCCCTCCGGCGACGGCATCGCCTCAGCGCTGCTCACCCTGGAGGCGCTCGGCGACCGCGACCTGGCGGACCGCGACGCGATGACCAAGCTCCCGCAGCGGCTGGTGAATGTCAGGGTCGGCGACCGCGACGCCCTGGACGGTGCCAAGGGTGTCTGGGAGGCCGTCGAGGGCGAGTCCCAGCAGCTGGACGGCCGCGGCCGGGTGCTGGTCCGGCCCTCCGGCACCGAGCCCGTGGTCCGGGTGATGGTGGAGGCCCCCGACGAGACCGAATGCGAAGAGGTCACCACCCGCCTGGTGCAGGTCGTGGAGCGGGAATTGGGCTGAGGCCGCCTCTGAGGCGGCCGCTTCCGCGCTCGTCAAGGCGCGGTTTCGGGAGTACCATTGATGGGCGATGAGAGCCGCTCGCCGGGCGGCTCTTTCGATTTGGGAAACGGCGTCCGCATGGAGGCGGACGGACCACGGGAACGAAGCAGCGAGGTAGCGAGAAACGTGTGCGGGATCGTTGGATACGTTGGCGACAGGCCGTGTCGCGAGCTCCTTCTCCAGGGCCTCGAGCGGCTGGAGTACCGAGGCTATGACTCCGCGGGCGTGTCGCTGCTGAACGGCGACCGGATCGAGTCGGTCCGGTCCGTCGGGAACCTGTCCTTCCTGCGCGAGGCCGTGGCCGCCCAGACCGGCGGCGACACGCACTCGGTCGCGCTCGCCGAGCGCGAGCCGACCACCGGGATCGGGCACACCCGCTGGGCCACCCATGGCCGCGTGACCGAGGCGAATGCGCACCCGCACTTCGACACCGCCGACCGCATCCATATCGTGCTGAACGGGATCGTCGAGAACCACGTGGAGCTGCGCGAGCGCCTCAGAGCGGGCGGGGCGGTCTTCACCTCCGAGACCGACGCCGAGGTGGTCGCCCACCTGATCGCCGAGCACTACGAGGGCGACCTGGTGGAGGCGGTGCGCCACGCCTACCTCGAGCTCCGCGGGCACTACGCGTTCGTGGCGATGTGCGCCGAAGAGCCGCGGCTGCTGGTCGCGGCGCGCAAGGAGTGCCCGCTGGTGGTCGGCGTGGGGGAGGGCGAGCGCTTCGTGGCCTCGGCCATCCCGGCTTTCCTCCGCGAGACCCGATCGGTGCAGCTCGTGGGGGACGACGAGGTGGTCGCGATCCGGCCGGACGAGGTGGACTTCCTCGACGCGGAGACCGGCGAGCCGCTCGACCGCTCCGCGAACGAGATCGACTGGGACGACGAAGCCGCCGAGAAGGGCGGCTACGAGACCTTCATGCTCAAGGAGATCCACGAGCAGCCCGACGCCGTGGCCGAGACGATCGCCGACCGGCTGGTGGAGGGCCGGGTCGAGCTCGGCGACATCGGTGCGACCGACGACGAGCTCCGCAGCCTGCGCCGGATCGTGATCGTGGCCTGCGGGACCTCCTACCACGCGGGTCTCGTCGGCCGCTACGCGATCGAGGAGTGGGGCCGCATCCCGGTGGAGATGGACATCG
>VAWV01000180.1 GCA_005883295.1 Actinomycetota bacterium | reverse complement strand
CCAGGTGCTCGCGGCGAGCACCAGGGAGAACGGGCGGAGCGGGAAGACCAGGCCGCCGACGGCGCCGGTTGTGAGGTCGCCGGGCCCGATGAGGCCTGCCTTCTCGTACTTCTTCAGCTCGCGGCGCACCTCGGCGTCCGACGGCGCGCCCTTGGCGATCGTCTTCGTGACCGAGGCGCCCGGCAGGCGGTCCGCGCCGCCGACCTTTCCGCTCACGGAGGCGAGCTTGGTGCCGCCCTTCACGGGCGTCGGGGCCTTCTGCGCCGCGACGGCCGAGAGGTCGATCGTCCCGTGTCCCGTTCCGTGGCCGGCCCGGTTCGTGCCGCAGCCTCCCATCACGGCCATAGCCGCGACGGCTGCGACCAGGGTCACTGAGCTACGCCGCGAGACCACCCGGCGGCCCACGTTAGCGCGGGGTCGCGGGCGGTACGCCGGGCCGCGCCCTTCCTAGAGCCGCGCCTCCATCCAGCCCACGATGTCGTCGAGCACGCGCTCGCGCTCGGGCTCGTTCAGCAGCTCGTGGTACAGCCCGTCGTAGCGAATGATCGACTTGTCGGCCGAGCCGCCGCGCTCGATCACGAGCTCGCTGGCGCCGGGCGGCACGAGCCGGTCGTCCGTGCCGTGCATGGTCAGGAGCGGGAGCGTCAAATCGCCCAAACGATCGGGGAAGGAGCCGATGGCGGCGGACAGCTCCGCGACCGTCCGCGCGGGGAGCCTGCCGTGGTAGTTCAGCGGGTCCGCGTCGTAGTCACGGACGACGGCCGGATCGCGGCTCACGGCCGTCGAGTCAATCTCGTAGACCCCGAGCTTCGGGACCACCGCCGATAGCACCCGCCCCGCGAGCCGGGTGAGCGGAGACGCGGCCTCCAGGACCGCCAGCGGCGCCGAGAGGATCAGACCGCGGACGCGGTCCTGGTGGGCGAGCGCGTACGAGAGCGCGACCGCTCCTCCCATGCTGTGGCCGAGGAGGAACGGCTCACGCCCGCCCTGGCGCCCCACCGCGAGATCGACGACAAGGTTGAGGTCCGCCACCGCGTTATCCATCCTGTCGATGAGAGCGCGCGACCCGTCCGATCGCCCGTGGCCGCGATGGTCGCCGGCGTACAGGGCGAACCCGCGCTCTGCCAGCCGCTCGCCGACCCACGCGTAGCGGCCCCCGTGCTCCGAGACGCCGTGCGCGAGGACGACCACGGCTCGCGGCTCGCCGTCGGGCAGCCAGGACCGCCAGCGGATCTGCAGCCCGCCCGCGCCGGCGAACGACCCCTCTTCGCGGCTGATGCTCAGCGGCCCGTGAGCGGCTGCACCCGGACCGGCTTCTGCGCCCGCGGGGACACGACCGGGAGCTTCAGTACGCCGGGGAAGCCAGGCGAGGTGGAGATCGTGACCGGCCCGGACGCGTTGTTGCCCTTATACGCGGCGTCGCTCGCTGCGACGGTGAGCGCGATCCGGTCGCCCTTCGCGAAGCGATGAACGATCCCGGGCAGCTGCGCGTGCACGCGGTGGGTGAAGTCGGCGATCCGGATCGGCGCGATCAGCCGGTGCGCGAGCACGATCGTCCCATCCGGCTTGATGTCGTAGAGCTTGAAGAACAGCACGAGCTCGGAGGGCGCGCCGCCGGCGGCCACCCCGTTCTCGAAGGTCGGCGCCGACACGCTCACGTCGGCCGTCGGCACGCCGATCACGTCGAGCTTGGCCTTGAGCGGTGGGCCCTCGAACTGCGCGAACGTGCCCGGCGGATCGGTGACGGGCTGGCTCTGGTCGAGGGCGGAGGTCTCGGTGTAGCTCTCCGGCGCGCCC
Organism: Actinomycetota bacterium; assembly: GCA_005883295.1. Lineage (GTDB taxonomy): Bacteria > Actinomycetota > Thermoleophilia > Solirubrobacterales > Thermoleophilaceae > AC-37. The sequence continues at coordinate 5,109 of VAWV01000180.1, read as the reverse complement.
GCGGTGGGCGTGACGAAGGACGCGTTCCCCGCCGTGACGTTCGAGCGCGCGCCGGTAAGCCCGCTCGCGCCGGACAGGAACAGCGTCCGGGCCTGGGCGAACGGGAACCTGGCGGCCCTCGCGTACGCCTTCGTGGCGTCGCCCTTGTAGTGAATCCAGTCGCGGAAGTAGGTGACGTCGAGCGGCGGCCGGATCCGCTTGCCGGCCAGGTAGTGGTCGAACCACTGGAGGTACGTGCGGGTCTCGTAGTTGTGCGCGGGCGCCTTGAGCTGGCCGTTCGAGCCATCCATCTCACCCGGCGCGCTGCCGCCCGAGTGGCCGCCGAAGCGCCAGATCATCTTCACCGGCACGCGCTGTCCGCGCAGCGAGCGGTACGTGGCGATCGCCTCCTGCAGGTTGAAGAGCGTGTCCGACTGGCCCTGCGAGAGCAGCGTGGGGATGCGGATGTTGTGCACGAACGACTCGACCGACGCGTGCCGGGCGAACAGCAGCGTGGCGTCGTTCGGCGCGCCGGTGGCGTCCATCTGGAACTTGGATCCGCAGGCCCGGTCGTCGAAGTTCGGGCAGCCCGTGTTGCGCGACGGGTCCGCGCTCGCCCCCTCGATCCCGTCGGCGATCCCGAGGCCGAAGAAGAGCGACGTCCACTCGTACTTCTCCACGCCGGGCGTCTGGTAGGTCACCCCGTGATCGAAGCTGACGTTGTTCGGGGCCAGCGAGTAGCTCAGGTCGTTCCAGGTGATGATCGGGATGATCGTGTCCACGCGCGGGTCGATCCCGGCGATGGCGAACTGGATCTGGCCTCCGTACGAGCCGCCGATCATCCCCACGCGCGGGTCGGCCGCGTGGTGCCTTCCGTCGTGCGCGATCCGGTCGTGGCGCACGTAGTCCACGCGGGTCCCGTCCTTGGCGGCCTTGCCGCCGCCGAGGAAGGTGACCAGCTGACTTCCCGCCCGGCCGTCGTAGTCGCGGTCGTCGAGCGTGATCTTGCACGTGCTGCCGCCGAACCCGAGGCCCGAGTAGGAGAGGACCACGTAGCCGCGCGAGGCCTCGAGCTTCGCGACATCGGCCTGGTCGTCCTTCGAGCCGCCGAAGCCGTTCGTGGTCAGGATCGCCGGCGCCGGGTGCGCCTTCGAGGCGGAGCGCGGCTTGTACAGGTCGCCGACGATGTCGCAGTGGTGGTCGCCGTACGGCCCGGTGACCACGTCGAAGTGGAGGGTCTTGACGGTGAATGGGCGCGCGGCGGCGCTCGACTGCGGCGCCGCGACGAGCAGAAGAGTGGTGAGCGCCGCGAACGCCGCCGTGACGGCGCGCCGCGTGCTCGGGCGTTTGCGAGTCATCCCCCTGAACCCCCGGCGGGAGTGTAGGAGGCGGCCGCGGTGCGCGCGCCGGGTTACCCGCCGACCGTGATGAGCGCCCGCATGCCGAGGGCCTCGTGGCCCGGCAGCGTGCAGTACAGCTTCCAGGTCCCCGGGCTCAGCTGAAGGCCCTGGCTCTCCCGGGCCCCCGCGCGCGCGAGCGTGAAGTCGAAGCCGGCGGTGGGGTCGTTCGCGCGCTCGATCCGGAGGTCGTGCGGGTCCTGGCCGAGGTTGGCGAGCTCCACCACCACGCGCCCCGCCGGAAGCGTGAGCCGCGACGGGACCACGCTCCATTCGCGCGCCACCACCTGGAGGCGTGCGAGCGGCTTGGGCGGCGGGAGGACCGGCGGCGGTGGCACCACGTGTCGCGTGGGGGGCGGAGCGCTGACGCGCACGTGCTCGTCGCGATGCCTGTGCCGGTGGCGCCGCGGGTGCGCCGTGCTCACGCTCGGGATCGCGAGCAGCGTGACCGCCAGGATCGCGACGGCGCGCCTCACGACTTCACCAGGGTCGGCCGGTCGAACGAGGATGCGCCCGGGATGACGGCGGCCGAGTCGAAGCCGAGCCACTGCTCCAGCAGCGAGCAGTACATCGCGCGGAAGTCGGACGTGGCGCGCAGGTTGTCGTCGTCGTCGAGTGTGGCGAGCCCGGGGAACTCGCCGATCATCTGGCCGCTCGACTTCGCGCCGATCACGAAGGCGGTCCCGGCGGCGCCGTGGTCGGTGCCGGAGCCGTTCTCCTCCGGGCGGCGGCCGAACTCCGACCACAGGACCACCAGCACGCGATCGGCGAGCCCCCGCGCCTCGAGATCGCGCTGGAACGTGAGCACCGCGTCGCAGGTGCCCTTGACGTCCCCTGGCAGGCTGTCGGCCTGGCCCGAGTGCGTGTCGAAGCCGCCGTCCGAGTTGATCGTCACGCAGTGGAGCGGCAGCCCTGCTGCGAGCATCGCGCCGAGCGCGGCCAGGCGCCGGGCGAAGTCGCTGTCCGGATAGGTGACCGGGCTGTTGTAGCTCGGGTTGCCGTCGGGGGTGGCGAACGGCGCGAGCTGGCGGCGGACGGTGTCGACCTCGGTGGCGACCTTGCGCGCGCCGGCCTTCACCGGATCGCTCGTGGCCAGGCGTCCGAGGTCGCCGAACGCTTCGAGCATCGGCTCCTTGACCGGGTCGTCGACGCCCGGTACCCAGAAGTCGAAGTCCTCGGGGCGCTCGACGGCCGCGACCGGGACGCGGGCGGGCGCGAGCGCCGGGGACAGGTCGCTGTCCAGGCTCAGGGCCTGGAGCGGGTTGTCGTCCGCGCCGGCGGCGTCCAGGTAGCGCCCGAGCCAGCCGTAGCGGGCGTGGGCATCCGTGGCGCCGACCTCCCAGAAGTGGCGGCTCGTGAAGTGTGACTGGTCGGGGTGGTCGTAGCCGATCGCCGGGAAGACCGTGACCTTGCCCTCGCCGTGAAGAGTCGACAGGCCGCCGGCGGGATCGCTCCAGCGAAGTCGCGCGTCCGGCGCGAACGGCGTACCGGTCGAGGGTGGGATCGCCAGCGTGGGACGCAGCTGCGCGTAGCGGGTGTCGCCGACCGGCGCCAGCACGCTCATGCCGTCGCACCCGCCCGGCAGGAAGATCGAGACGAGCACCCGCTGCGGCGCCCCGGACGCCGCGGCCGCGACGCCCTCCCGCAGGGCGCCGAGCCCGAGACGGTTCGCGCCGTAGACGGCGAGCGCCATCCCCGCGCTGCGCTCCAGGAACGAGCGGCGGGAGAGGCCGGTGCCGGCGGGGGTCGGCATGCCGGGCTCGACCGATGGCAGGCCGCGGCCGGCCTCGGCGGCCGCGTTCCGCATCAGCTGGCTCCTCGTGAAGTCGCGGCAGCACGCCATGTCAGGAGGCCTGCCAGTCCGACGAGGTCAGGATCAGATGCCGCAGGGCGTTCTGGCGCATGGCCCGGTACGGCGACTGCTGCCAGGACGCCATCGCCCCCGGGAGGCAGGAGCCGGCGAACGAGGCGAGCGTGTTGCGGGTCTCGGTCGACAGCGTCGGGCCGCCGGTGAAGACGAGCGCGCGGCTCACTGCCGTCACCGCATCCTCGGCCGGGTCGTAGACCGGCCCGTTCCAGGGGTCCACGTGCTTCGGCTCGAGCGCGTAGGTCACCATCATCGACCGCCCCCGCCAGGTGGACGTGTCGAGCCACGTGGAGTCGTCCCAGCCCGACACGTTCGGCGGCAGGAACAGGTGCTGGCCGGCCATGTCGCCGAGCCAGGACCACGCGCTGGTGTCGATGCCGCGGCCCAGCATCCGCAGCAGGCCCGCGTTGAACACGACGGGCGGCTTGACCAGTGCGCGATCCGCGTAGAGGTCGGGGTGCTTCAGGATCGCCTCGACCACCGGGGCGATGCCGTAGCCCGAGTCGACATAAAGCTTCTGGAGGGCTGCCTGCGTGGCGCCGTCCGGGGGCGTGGGGATGAAGTAGCCCCACAGCTTCGTCACGAAGAACGACGCGTGGTAGAGGTTCTCAAGCAGGAGGCGAAGCGCGTCTTGCCAGTCGAAGTTCCCGGTCTGGCCGAAGACGGTCTTCGAGCCGGAATCGTGCCGGCGCGGCACGTAGCGGAAGTTCTGCCAGCCGGAGCCGTCCACCCAGTCCGCGTCGAAGCCGGACAGGGCGCGCGCCAGCTCGCGCACGTCCTGCTCCGTGTACGCGCCCCGGTCGGCTCCGAGCGTGAACAGCTCCATCACCTCGCGCCCGTAGTTCTCGTTCACGTCGCCGGCACGGTTCTCGATGCCGTCGAGCCAGACCAGCATCGCCGGGTCCTGGGTGAGCGCGGTCAGCAGGTCCTTGAACGAGCCCAGCGCGTTCGCCCGGATCGTCGCGTTCTGGTCGAGCATCATGCGCTGGCTCCCGACCTTGTCGTTGCTGGTGGCGAACCAGTCGTGGAAGATCAGCGTCATCCGCTCCGCGAGTGGCTGGTCTGAGCGCACCATCCGGTCGAGCCACCACAGGTGGTCGTGACCCCAGGCGTCCTCGGGCGCGAGCGCGTTGCCGTCCTCGTCCCTGGGCGCGGGCCCGATCAGGTTCGCCGTGCCAGTCGGGTAGACGAGCTCGTGCACGGCGGCGTCGATCCCGACGGAGACGACGTGGTCGACGTCGCCGGGGCGGGGGCCGAAGCCGGCCCGCCAGAGGAGGCGCTCCGCGTTGCGGTGGTTGGTGTCCGGCGGCGGAGGGAGCTTCGGGGGCGGCTTGGGCTTGGGCTTCGGCTTTGGGGGCTGCGCCGGCGGCTCGATGACGAAGACCTGCTCGTCCTGATGCCGCGGGCGGTGGCGCCGGGCATGCCGAAGCCTCCGCGCGTGCTGGCGGTGGTGCTTCCTGCGAAGCCTCTTTTTGAGCAGGGTCGGCGGCACGGGCCCTCTCCAATAAGTCGGCCTCGCGCGCGGGGGGCTTGATACCCCGGCGGGGCGTGGCGGCGAGCGGGCCGGTCGGCGCGCATTCCCCACTGCCTCCTGAACGGCAATAGTCGGCAGCGGGGAACGCCGCGCCTTCCACCCCGCCCGAGGAGCCGGCCGGCGGGACGCGCGGCCGGCCGGTGATCCGCTTAGGAGTCGATCCCGGGCGCGGGGAACGCGGCCGTGAGCTCGCGGACTTCGTCCGCCAGCCGTGCCAACGCCGCCTCGTCAGCGTCGCGCGCGGCCGCCACGCCGCGATCGATCATGTGCGCGATGGCGACCATCTCGTCCGGGCCCATCCCGCGCGTGGTGACGCTGGGCGTGCCGATCCG
>VAWV01000179.1 GCA_005883295.1 Actinomycetota bacterium | reverse complement strand
CGCTCCGCGCACGCGCTCGACCCGCGGGCCGCGCTCGATGCACCGGCCGACCTCCTGATCCGGGACGGCGAGGTGGCGGAGCTGGGTGCGCCGGGCGCGCTGGAGGCGCCAGACGGCGCCGAGCTGGTGGATGGCGAGGGTCTCATCGCGGTCCCGGCATTCGTCGACCCCCACGTGCACCTGCGCACGCCCGGCCGAGAGGACGAGGAGGACATCGACTCCGGCACTCGGGCGGCGGCCGCGGGAGGGTTCTGCGCGATCCTCGCGATGCCCAACACGAGCCCGGTCGTGGACACGGCGCCCGTGCTCCAGTCGCTGCGCGAGCGCGCCCGCGCCGAGGCGCGGATCCCGACCGGCTTCCTGGCCGCGATCACCCGCGGCCAGCGCGGCGAGGAGCTGACCGAGATGGCCGAGCTGGCCGACGCCGGGGCGGTCGGCTTCACCGACGATGGCCTTCCGGTGGTGCGGGCCGGCGTGCTGCGCCAGGCGCTCCAGTACCAGCGACTGGCCGATCGCGTCCTGGCCCTCCACGAGGAGGATCCGTCGCTGTCCGGGGCAGGGGTCATGCACGAGGGCGAGGTCTCCGCGCTGCTGGGCCTCACCGGCATCCCGTCGGTCTCGGAGTCGACCACGATCGCGCGCGATGCCGCCATCGCCCGCTACGAGGGTGGCCGGATCCACGTGCAGCATGTGTCGGCGGCGGAGTCGGTGGATGCCGTCGAGCGGGCGAAGGGCGACGGGGTGCGGATCACCGCCGAGGTCACGCCCCATCACCTCTGCCTGAGCGACGACTCGGTGCGATCGCTGGACGCCAACGTGAAGATGAACCCGCCCCTCCGTTCCGAGGAGGACCGCCGCGCCCTGGTCGACGCGCTCCGCTCGGGCACGCTCGACTGCGTGGCCACGGACCACGCCCCCCACGCGCGCGAGGAGAAGGAGCAGCCCTTCGAGGTCGCTCCCATGGGCGTGACGGGGCTGGAGACCGCATTCGCCGTCCTGCACACGCGCCTGGTGCTGCCCGGGCTGGTGGATCTCCCGACGCTCGTCATGCGGATGACGGCGGGCGGCGAGGCCTTCGGGCTGCCTGCGCCCAAGCTGGCGCCCGGGTGCGAGGCCAACGTCTGCCTCATCGATCCGGAGGCGGAGTGGGAGGTGGGCGAGGCCGGCTACGAGAGCCGGTCCGCGAACTGCGCGTTCGCCGGGCAGCGCCTCACCGGCCGGGTTCGCATGACCGTGGCGGGCGGTCACGTCGCATACCGTGAGCGGTCGTTCGCGATCGGGGCGGTCTGAGGCGATGGCCGGCTACCTGCTCCTCGAGGACGGCACGCGGTTCGACGGAGAGCTGTGCGCCGCCCCCGACGTGGCCACCGGCGAGGTCGTCTTCAACACGTCCATGTCCGGCTACCAGGAGTCGGTCACGGACCCGAGCTACCGCGGCCAGATCATCGTGTTCACCTACCCGCTGATCGGCAACTACGGCGTCTCGGCCGGAGCCATGGAGTCGAACGAGGTGCACGCCCGCGCCGTGATCATGCGCGAGGGCGTGGACCGCGAGCACGCGCCCGTGGCCGAGGGCGGCTGGCTCACATGGCTCACGGACTGCGGCATCCCGGCGCTCACGGGAGTCGACACGCGCGCGCTGGTGCGCCACATCCGGGACAAGGGCGCGATGCGCGGCGGGGTGTTCGGCGCCGCGGTCCCCGAGCCGCAGGCGCGGGAGCGGGTCACGGCCGAGCCGCCGATGAAGGGCGCGGACCTCGCCCGCGAGGTCACGCCGCGCGAGCCCGTGATCCTCGACCCCGACGCGCCCGGCCCGCGCGTGGTCGCGCTGGACACCGGGATCAAGGACTCGATCGTCCGCAACCTCCGCGAGCGAGGGGTGCGCCTCGAGCTACACCCGTGCGACGCGAGCGCCGATTCCCTGCGGGCCCGGGAGCCCGACGCCGTCTTCCTGGCCAATGGCCCGGGCGACCCCGAGGCGCTCGACTACGTGGTCGACACGGTCCGCGAGTTCGTCGGCGAGGTGCCGGTGTGGGGGATCTGCCTCGGTCACCAGCTGCTGTGCCGGGCGGTGGGGCTCGAGACCTTCAAGCTGCGATTCGGCCACCGCGGCGCCAACCACCCGGTCAAGGACCTGGCGACCGGCCGGATCGACATCACCTCGCAGAACCATGGCTTCGCGGTCAAGGGTCCGGCGGGCGAGAGTCGGATCGAGACGGATGAGCCGGTGCGCTGGGAGACGGACTTCGGAGGCGCACAGCTGGCCCAGATCAATCTCTACGACCGGACCGTGGAGGGGCTCGAGCTCCTCGACGTGCCGGCCTCCACGATCCAGTACCACCCCGAGGCCGGCCCCGGGCCGCACGATGCGGTCTATCTGTTCGACAGGTTCCTGGAGAGGGTCGCCGCCTAACGATGCCCCGGCGCGACGACCTCAAGAAGATCCTGGTGCTCGGCTCGGGTCCGATCGTGATCGGGCAGGCCGCCGAGTTCGACTACTCCGGCGCCCAGGCCTGCAAGGTGCTGCTGGACGAGGGATACGAGGTCGTGCTCGTGAACTCCAACCCGGCCACCATCATGACCGACCCGGAGTTCGCCACGGCCACCTACATCGAGCCGCTGCTGCCCGACGCGGTGGCGGCGGTGATCGAGCGGGAGCAGCCGGACGCCCTGCTGCCCACGCTCGGCGGGGGCACCGCGCTCAACCTGGCGCGCCAGCTGTGGGAGTCGGGAGTGCTCGGCAAGCACCGCGTGCAGCTGATCGGAGCAAACTACGAGGCCATCCGGCGGGCCGAGGACAGGCTGCTCTTCCGGCAGACCATGCAGGGGGCCGGGCTGCGGGTCCCGCGGTCCGCGGTCGTCACGTCGATGGCGCAGGCCGAGCGCGCCCTCCGGCAGGTGGGGCTGCCGGCGATCATCAGGCCGGGCTTCACGATGGGCGGCCAGGGCGGGGGCGCGGCGCACACGGAGTCCGAGTTCCGCGAGCGGGTGGCGGAGGGGCTCGCCACGAGCCCGATCGGGCAGGTCCTGATCGAGGAGTCGGTGATCGGCTGGGGCGAGTTCGAGCTCGAGGTGATGCGGGACCGGAACGACAACGTGGTGATCATCTGCTCGATCGAGAACGTGGACCCCATGGGGGTGCACACCGGGGACTCGGTCACGGTCGCGCCCCAGCAGACCCTCAGCGACAGCCAGTACCAGAAGCTCCGCGACCAGGCGCTCACGGTGATCCGGGCGGTGGGGGTGGAGACCGGCGGCTCGAACATCCAGTTCGCGGTCAATCCCGAGACCGACGAGATCGTGGTGATCGAGATGAACCCGCGGGTGTCGCGGAGCTCGGCGCTCGCCTCCAAGGCGACCGGGTTCCCGATCGCGAAGATCGCCGCCCGCCTGGCGGTGGGCTACGCGCTCGAGGAGATCGACAACGACATCACCCGGCGCACGCCGGCGAGCTTCGAGCCCACGATCGACTACGTCGTGGTCAAGTGGCCGCGCTTCGCCTTCGAGAAGTTCCCGGGCGCAACCGGCCGCCTGAGCACGCACATGCAGTCGGTCGGGGAGGCCATGGCGATCGGGCGCACGTTCAAGCAGGCCTTCGCCAAGGCCATGCGCTCGCGGGAGCTCGACGTGGAGGTCGATCCGCCCGAGGACACCGGTGAGCTCCTGGCCAGGCTCGAGGTCCCCGCGCACGACCGCTTCGAGCTCCTGATGGAGGCCATCCGCCGCGGCGTGCCGGACCAGGAGCTGCGCGCGCGCACGAGCATCGACCCCTGGTTCCTGGCCGAGATCGGCGCGCTCGCCCGCGGCCAGGATCCCGAGGCGGGCCTCAGCCGGACCTTCAAATCGGTGGACACCTGCGCGGCCGAGTTCGAGGCCGAGACGCCGTACTACTACTCGGGGTGGGAGCGGCCGGGGCCGGACGGCCCGCGCCACGAAGTTCGGAGGGGCAGCCGCGAGGCGGTGGTCATCCTCGGCGCCGGCCCGAACCGGATCGGCCAGGGGATCGAGTTCGACTACTGCTGCGTGCACGCCGCGATGACGGTCCGCGAGTCCGGCCGCGACGCGGTGATGGTCAACTGCAACCCGGAGACCGTCTCCACCGACTACGACACGAGCGACCGGCTGTACTTCGAGCCGCTCACGCTCGACGACGTGCTCGGGGTGGTCGAGGTGGAGGGCCCGGAAGGCGTGATCGTGCAGTTCGGTGGCCAGACGCCGCTCAAGCTCGCCCACGGGCTCGCAGCTGCCGGCGTCCCACTCCTCGGCACCCCCGTCGACTCGATCGACCTGGCCGAGGACCGGGCCCGCTTCAGCGGCCTCATGGAGGAGCTGGGCCTCAAGGGCCCGGCCTGGGCCACCGCGTCCACGGCCGAGGAGGCGCTCGATGTGGCCGCCGGGGTTGGCTACCCACTGCTGGTGCGCCCCTCGTACGTGCTCGGCGGGCGCGCCATGGAGATCTGCTACTCGCGCGAGGCCCTGGCCGACTACCTGGGTCGCACGGGGCGGCAGAACGGGTCCAACGGCCGGACCATCTACCTGGACCGCTTCCTCGAGAACGCGATCGAGATCGACGTGGACGCCCTGTGCGACGGCGAGCGGGTCGTGATCGGCGGGGTGATGCAGCACGTGGAGGAGGCCGGCGTGCACTCGGGCGACTCGGCCTGCGTGCTCCCACCGATGTCGCTCGGCAACGAGATGCTGCGCCAGGTGGCGGAGGCCACCGAGAAGCTCGCCCTGCGGCTCGGCGTGGTCGGGCTCATCAACGTCCAGTTCGCGGTGGGCGGGGACGAGGCCCTCTACGTGATCGAGGCAAATCCGCGCGCCTCGCGGACGGTGCCGTTCGTGTCCAAGGCGGTCGGCGTGCCGCTCGCCAAGCTGGCCTGCCGGCTGCTCCTGGACGAGCGGATCGGCGACCTCGGGCCCGAGCTGGAGCCGCTCTCGCGCGGCGGCGGGCACGTGTCGGTCAAGGAGGCGGTGCTGCCGTTCGACCGCTTCCCGCGCGCGGACGCCCTCCTCGGGCCCGAGATGCGCTCGACCGGCGAGGTGATGGGCATCGCGCGCGACTTCCCGACCGCCTTCGGCAAGGCCGAGGCGGCGGCCGGCGCGGAGCTCCCCACCTCGGGCACGGTGTTCATCAGCGTCACGGACGGCGACAAGGCGTCGGCCACGCAGCTCGCGGCGTCGCTCCACGACCTCGGGTTCAGGATCCTCGCCACCGGTGGGACGGCCCGGGCGATCCGCGGCATGGGCGTGCCCGTGGACCGCATCCTGAAGGTCTCGGAGGGCTCGCCGAACGTGGTCGACCGCATCGACGCCGGCGACGTGGACATGGTGATCAACACGCCGACGGGCTCCGGCGCCCGCGCCGATGGCTACGAGATCCGCCGGGCCGCCATCGGGCGCGGGATCCCCTGCATCACGACCATGACCGGCGCGAGCGCGGCTCAGCGGGCGATCCGCGCCGCGCGCGAGGCGCCACCCGAGGTCAGGTCGCTCCAGGAGCTCCACCTGGAGGCGCCGCGGCCCACCCCCGAGCTCCGAACCGGCCGGGCGCGGGCATGAGGTTCGCACCCTCCTCGGAGCCGCGAACCCTCGCGCCGCTCGGCCGGCGCACGGCCCAGGTGACCGCCAACCGGGATCTGGGCGCATACCGGCTTGTCTCGGCGCACGACGCGAGCGGGCCGAGGGACCCGCGCCCCGGGCAGTTCTACATGCTCGCGGCCGAGGACCGCTGGGGCGGGGAGGACGGCCGGCCATTCGTGCCGCGCGCCTTCTCCTTCGCGCGGGTGCGCGAGGACGGGACGCTCGACTTCCTCCTCGAGGCGGTCGGGCCGGGCACGCGGCGGCTGGCAGAGCTCGAGCCCGGCGAGGGCCTGTGGCTCTCCGGTCCGCTCGGGATCGGCTTTAGCGCGGCCCCCGAGGGCGCGCGCCCGCTCCTCGTGGGGGGCGGCATCGGCACCGCGCCGCTGGTCTGCGTGCAGGACGAGCTGGGCGAGGAGGCCGAGGTTCTGATCGGCTTTCGCTCGAGCGCGCACGCCGCGGCCGCGGCGCTGTTCGCCGGCGCCCCGCTGATCGCCACCGACGACGGCTCGGTGGGCCGCCGGGGCCTGGTCACCGAGCTGCTCCGCGGGGCCATGGACCGCACGGAGCGGGCGGCCGTCTTCGCGTGCGGGCCGGCGCCCATGCTCGAGGCCGTGCGCGCCCTCTGCGCCGAGCGCGACGTGCCGGCCCAGCTCGCCCTCGAGTCCGGGATGGCCTGCGGGTACGGCGCGTGCTTCGGCTGCGTCGTACCGACGCGCGGGGGCTACGTGCGCCTCTGCGTGGACGGGCCGGTGCTCGACGCCGCGGATCTGGAGTCGGCGCTGGTGCCGGGGGCCGGGCATTGACCGTGGACCTGTGCGGCGTCCAGCTGCGCGGCCCGGTGCTGAACGGCTCCGGGACCTACGATGCGATCGCCGCCCGGCGCACCTTCGGGGATGCTCTCCTGGAGCCCGAGAGCTTTCCCTTCGACGCGTTCGTCTCGAAGACCATCACCCTGGAGCCCCGGCAGGGGAACCCGCCGCCGCGGCTGTGGGAGTCGCCGGAGGGGCTCATCAACTCGATCGGGCTCCCGAACAAGGGCCTCGAGGGGTTCCTGCGCGCGGATCTGCCGCTGCTGGCCGAGCTCCCGGTGCCGCTGATCGTCTCGGTCATGGGGTTCAGCCGCGACGAGCTGGCCCACCTGGCAGCCGCGGTCGGGGAGGCCGCCGCGGTGGAACGGGTCCGCGCCGCCACCGAGAAACCCGTGATCGTGAAGCTCACGCCCACGGCGGCCGATCCGGCCGCGGTCGCGGCGGCCGCGGAGCGCTCGGGCGCGGATGCGGTGTCCCTGGTCAACACGCTGAAGGGGATGGCCCTCGACCCGCGCACGAGGCGCCCATGGCTCGGGGGCCGGACCGGGGGGCTCTCGGGTCCGGCGATCCGACCGGTCGCGCTCGAGCAGGTGGCGACGGTGGCCGCGAGGGTCCGCGTGCCGGTGATCGGGATGGGTGGGATCGCCAGCGGTCGCGACGCGCGCGAATTTCTCGACGCGGGCGCCGCGTGCGTGGCCGTGGGCACCGAGAGCTTCCGCGATCCGTCGGCTGGTCTGCGGATCGCGCGTGAGTTCGGCGTCATTTCGCGGCAGGAGCGGGGCTTTTCGCTCGCCGAAACGGTCCGCTAGCTTGCGTCCGCAAAAATGCCTGCAAAGCCGCACAAAACCATCAAGTAGCCCGAACCCGCCTGAAGCTCAGGTAGAGGTCCAGCCGAATTCACGAAAAATCGCCCCGTCAGGCCTTTTCAACGGCGCTTCCGTGTGTAAGATCGCGCCCGCATGCCCCCCGCCGCCTCCTCGCCGCCGAAAATGCACGCCGGCGCCGCCCCAGAGCGATCTCTGACCCAGCGGATGGAGGCTCTGAGGCGTGCAAACGAGATCCGGACCCGCCGCGCGAGGCTGAAAAGAGACCTGAAGGCGGGTCGTACCCAGATCCACGGCCTGCTCCTGGATCCGCCGGAATACCTGCAAACGGCCAAGGTTTTCGACCTCTTGCTGGCCGTCCCGAAGTACGGTCGGGTGAAGGTGAATCGAATCCTCACCCAGTGCCGGATCTCGCCCAGCAAGACCATCGGCGGCCTCTCCGAGCGCCAGCGCGGCGAGCTCGTCTCCTACCTCCGGCGCTAGCCGCCGGGGCCCGATGACAGCGGGCTCCGGCACGAGGGTGCTGGTGATCACGGGGCCCTCCGGAGTCGGCAAGGGGAGCCTCATCGCCGAGCTCCTGCGCCGTTTCCCCGACCTGCGGCTGTCGGTCTCGGCCACCACGCGCGCGCCGCGCTCCGGCGAGCGCGACGGCCGTGACTACCACTTCCTAACGCCCGAGGAGTTCGAGCGGAGGGTGAAGGCCGGCGAGTTCCTGGAGCACGCCGAGTACGCAGGGAACCGCTACGGCACGCTGCGCTCCGAGGTCGAGCCCGAGCGCCAGCCGGTGGTGCTCGAGATCGAGGTCCAGGGCGCGCGCCAGGTGCGCGAGACGCTGCCGGAGGCGGTGCAGGTGTTCATCGCGCCGCCGTCGGTGGACGCTCTGCGCGAGCGGCTGCTCGGCCGCGGCACGGAC
>VAWV01000298.1 GCA_005883295.1 Actinomycetota bacterium | reverse complement strand
CGGCAGCCGAGTCACACCCGAGCGCCGGAATCCTGTCGCCGGTCATCTTCTTCACGGATCCCGGGGACGTCTTGTGGTTCGGTGGTGCGCGCTTCGATCCCAGGCGCGGCTACAGCGGACGGATGGAGCACTACCGGCGCCGAGCTCCGGCTCATCTGAACACACCCGTGCCGGTCGACTTCGTGACCGGGGCAGCGATGCTCATCTCGCGGGGGGCCATTCAACGTGTCGGGGCGTTCGATCCCGACTACTTCTTCCTCTACGAGGACGTCGACCTCTCGCTGCGGGTGAGAGCCGCTGGCATGGAGCTGCTCCTCGTGCCGGACGCAAAGGTCTGGCACCGGGTGACGGCCTCCCTCGGCGGTCGCGAGCTGAATCCCATGACGAGCTACTACGCGACCCGCAACAACCTGCTCGTCTGCCAGCGCCACGCCCCGATGTCGGGACTGCGCGCCTGGCGCCGCGAGCTCGTCTGCGTGGCGACGCACCTGGCCGGATTACGGCGGGCTCATCGCCCGTTCGCGAGCCTGCGGGCGCTCGTGGCTGGATGGAGCGACTTCCACCGCGGCCGCCTCGGAGCCAGGCGGCTCAGTAGTTAGCGCAGGCCGCCGGTCGGGGAGTTCCCACCAAGGCGGGATTCCAGGTCTCTCGCGATCGGAAGTCATCTACGTCGGCCGCAAGGTCACGTAGCGGAACCGCGTTCGGAAGGCACCGCTCAACCGCGCACGTCGGCGACCACGGCCTCGGCGACCGCCTGCCAAGTCAGGCCCTCCGTGCGGCGGATCCCCTTCTCCCGCAGGTCACCGTGGGCCGAGTCATCCGAGAGGAGCCGCTGGATCGCGCGCGCCCAGGCCGAGACGTCGTCGCCGCTCACGTAGATGGCCGCCGGGCCCCCGGTATCCCGCAGGACCGGGTGGTCCCGGGCGATCACCGGCACGCCGCAGGCCATCGCCTCGATGATGGGAATCGAGAAGCTCTCGTGCCCCGAGGCGATGACCAGAACGCGAGCATGGTGGTAGGCGTCACGCAGCTCCTCCAGCCCGACGGGTCCGCCGAGGACGACGCGCGGGTCGTCGGTCATGCGGTTCAGCTCCCTGAAGTGGGATGGATCCACGGCCGGGTTGCCGATCATGCGCAGCATCGGGCGCGGCTCGGGCAGGCGGGTCCAGGCGGAGATGATGAGGTCCTGCCGCTTGTGCCTGTAGAAGTCTCCGACGGTGAGGATCTCTGTGCCAGGCTCGGCGGCCGGTCGGAAGAGGTCGTGATCGACGCCGTGCGGGACTACGCGTGCGCCTGGCTCCCGCATCATCTCGGCGAAGGCCCGCGACGGCACGTGAAGGCGTTGCGCCCGGCGCGTGGTACGAGCGATCGCGTGACGGCGAACCCGGTTCCAGAAGGTCCACGGCGGCTTGTACGGCCCCGGGTTGGAGACGAGCGAGACGACGCGGCAGGTGGGGTGGCGCGGGACCACCCCGGAGAAGGTCAGCAGGGCGTCGGCGCCCTCGCTCTCCAGGAGCCTCGGGAGGCGGATGGTCTCCCACACTACGCGCCACGGCACCCTCCCCCGGGCCGGCACCGCCAAGCGGATCAGCCTGAGGCGCGCGGCTGGGCGCAGGTCGCGCACCACGACCGAGTCGTGCTCAGCCAGGACGACCAGCCGCTCGATGTCGTCGCGCTTCAGGAGTGCGTCTACCAGCTGCACCACGAACGACGCAGTCCCTCCAAAGCGCGCCGCGAAGGCATCGAGCACCAGGACCAGCCCACGGCCAGTTGTGTCTCGCGCTGGTTCGAGGGAGAGGCTTTGCGCGCTGCTCGTCGCTGACGCACTGAGCTCTGGGCGTTGGCTCGTCAGAGGTCGCACCCCGCGCACGATAGACGCGGGGACGCGCTGGGCGACCGACGCCGGCTACTGACGGCGCCGCCTGCTAGGCGGCCGCGTTGATCCTCGCCATCCGGCTCGTGGAGAGGCTGCCGGTCCGGATCACGAGGGTGCGCTTCGTCGCGTGGTACGACCACCCGCGCTTCGTGCCCACCTTCGGGCCAGGGAGCCTTCGCCCGTTCAGAGTGACGGTTGCGGGCCGCGCAACGCCGATCAGCTTGAGCTCCCACCGTCGCCGGTGCACGCGTCCTGGGAACCTGCCCCGCTCCGGCCCGATCGTGACAAGCGTTCCCCGCCTCCCGCGATCGTCGTGCACGATCCGTGTGAACGCGAACGAGCGCCCCAGGTATCCGAGCCCGTCACCACGGTCCTCGTACAGACGGAACCGCCCGGCGCCGCCTCCCCACACGGTGAGGATCAGCGGGTCGGGCGGCCGCACCGGCTCGTGCGGGCCGTAGGGCAGAAGTCCACCCACGTCCCCGGCGGGAACCACACGGTCTTCTGCCCCGGGTCGCCAGGCGCCGCCACCGGTGCCACCAGCAGCTGGTCGCCGAGCATGTACTCCCGGTCGTAGCGGTAGGCGTCGTTCTGGTCCGGCCAGCGGAGGTACATCCCGCGGACGATCGGCGTGCCGCTGTCGTGCGCGCTCCGTGCGAGCGTGTACAGGTACGGCCCGAGCGACTCGCGCAGCCGCAGGAAGCTCGCGGCCACGCGACGGGCCTTGCCCGAGTACTCCCAGGGCAGGCGATCGCCGTGGTTCGAGTGCAGCCGGTTGATCGGCTGGAAGGCCCCGAACTGCAGCCAGCGGACGTACATGTCGTCCGCCAGGTGCTTGCCCTTGAAGCTGCCGATGTCGTGGCTCACATAGGGCAGCCCGATGTTGCCCTCGGACGCGGTGAAACGGCTCTCGAAGTCGAGCATCTGCCAGGTGGCGTCGGCGTCGCCGGTGAAGTGGATGGTCTGGCGGTGCTCGGCGAACGCCCCCGGCTCCTGGGGTCCGAAGTAGCTCCAGTAGGACGCGCCCATCCGCGCGAACGACGGCCAGCGGCTGCCGCGGGCCCGGTTGTGGGCGGCGTAGAGATGGTTGATCCAGGTGTCCTCGGTGAGGCCTGGGGCGCGTGCGCGCGACTCGTCGCAGCACCAGTCGAGCCACCAGAAGTCCACGCCCTCGCGCTCGAACGGGGAGTGAAGGGCGAAGTAGGCGGCGTCGTGGCGCGGGTTGGTCCAGTCGAACACTCCGCACTGCTGCGGATCGGCCATGAAGTAGTTGCAGGAGGTCGAGCCTGCGATCAACCCGCCCGACCGCTGCTGCGTTGCCGCCCAACGCGGGTCGCGCGAGCCGATCGAGGGGTGGACGTTGAGGTCGACGGCCACGCCCTGGGAGTGCAGCCAGGCGACGAACGATGCGGGGTGCGGAAAGAGATCCGTGTTCCAGTTCCACCCGTTCCAGGCATAGGGGTAGGTCGGGGGGATCCCGAGGACGGTGTCGGCGACGGCAGCGAAGGTGGCGACGGGAGCCTTGAAGTCCGTGTCGATCCCAAGCACGTCCAGTGGCACATGCTCGGAGTGTGCGCGGCGGATCAGCGCCTGGAGGTCAGCCGCGCTGAACGGCCAGTACCGCGAGTACCAGTTGCCGAACGCGCGCCGCGGCAGGAGCGGCGCGGCACCGGTCAGCGCCCGCAGGTCGCGCAGACCCCGACGGTACGCGTGCCCGTAGCCGAAGAGATAGCCGTCCTGGTAGGCCTTCGCGCTCCTGCTCGGCCTGACCGTGAAGCCGCGGGCGGTGTGGGTGAGGATCACCCCGCGGCTGTCGTCGAGCA
>VAWV01000178.1:3587-10554 GCA_005883295.1 Actinomycetota bacterium | reverse complement strand
CCCCTCCAGGTCGAGTTCCACCGCCGGGGGCGGATCCCCAAGGCGCCGCCCATCGTCCGCCCGCTGCTCACGGGCGTGGCTGTCGCGCCTTAAGGCCGCTTCGGCGCCCTAGACCGCTTCGCGGAACAGCGCCGCGTCGGCGTGCAGCGAGTCGCGGAGGCGCTGCTTGAGGCGCGCGTGGAGGCGGCAGACCCGGCTCTCGGACACGCCGAGCACGTCGCCGATCTCGCGCAGGGTGAGGTTCTTTACGTAGAGGAGCACGGCCAGCTCGCGCTCGCGCTGGGTTAGGCGGCCGAACGCGCGGCGGAACTTCTCCTTCGCCTCGACCCGCGCCGTGGCGGCCTCCGGATCGAGGTCGGACGCCTGGGACAGAAGCGTCTCGATGCGCTCCACATGGCTGTTCTCCTCGTCGAGCACGAGCGAGTTGAGCGAGGTCAGCTCGGACGCCTGGAGGTCCTGCAGCAGGCGGTCGAGGTGCTCGCGGTCGATGCCCATCGCGTCGGCCAGCTCGTCGTCGGTGGGAGGACGATGGTGGATGGAGCTGAACTGCTCGCGCGCCTTGGCGATGTCGCGCTCCCAGCGGCGCAGCGGCCGCGGGGCCCAGTCCTGGCGGCGCAGCTCGTCGAGCACGGCGCCGTGCACGCGGGTCCAGGCGTACTGCTCGAAGGTCGCACCGCGCTCGGGATCGAAGCGATCCACGGCACCGATCAGGGCCTCGACCCCGCATGACAGGAGGTCGTCCACCTCGCACCACGCCGGCAGCTCGCGGACCTTGCGGTACACGATGTGCTTGACGATGCCGGCGTACGCGATCACCAGGCGGTCCCGGATTCGGGCGTCGCCGGTATTGCGGTACTCGGTGTGAAGTGCGAGCGCGTCGGCGTCAGGAAGCCGGTGACTGCGCGTCCGGCGGAGATCGGCCACTCGCCCGCTATCGGAGGGCGTCCCCGACGCCTCCACCCCAGGTGGTCGGTACTGGACGGCATACCGAGGCGGGGCCCCCCAAACAGGGGGTTTTCCCCGCTCGGGACCGGGCCCGCTCAGACGCTGCTTTACGCTCTTTGATCAATGCTTTCCGCAGGTCAGAGCACGAATGTGTCCCGTGTGCTCTCTCCTCGCGAGCGGGAGGTGCTGGACCTGCTCGCGAACGGCCTCACTGGCGAGGAGGTGGCCACGCGCCTCTCGCTGTCACCGGAGACGGTACGCACCCACGTCCGCAACGCGATGGGCAAGCTCGAGGCGCACACGCGCGTGCACGCCGTGGCGATCGCGCTCCGGAACGGCGAGATCTAGTGTCGCCGCAGCAGGCGGCCTAACATCCCCTGCCGCTCACCGGCCGGGCGCTGGCTGCGCATGTACTCGTCGCGGGTGGGCAGCCGTCCGGCGCGGCGCGCCCACAGCACGCATTCGGAGTGCGCGTGCCGGCGCCGGCTCGAGTCGCCCTCCGGGACGAGCAGCATGTGCTCGCTGAGCGCGGGTAGGAAGCTGCCGCAGATCGGGCAGGTGTAGGTCGCGGGCTTGCGGTTCTGCGCCCGCCGGATCGACCACCAGGCCGCGGGCTCGAGGCGGCCGGATCGCGCGCGACGCGTCAGCTCGCGCCGGCTGGACGCGTGTCGACGGGCTGCGTCTCCCGGCGCTTGTCGTAGCTCAGGCGCGCGAGCAGGGCCCACCCGCCGAAGTAGACAAGGAGGAGGACCACGGCGGCCGCGGCCGGCCCGATCAGCAGCCACACGACCACCGCAGCGATGAACGCGGCGATGACGGCGCGGGTGATCACCTGCAGGTCGAGCACGTGCCAGAGCGCGGGACGCTCCCTTACCGCGGTCTCGAGCCTCTGGTTGAGTTCTTCTCGCCTCATACCAAAGCTGTTTCCGCGGTCCGGTCGGCGCAAACACGGCAGCAGAGCGGTCTTTAGGCTGCCCTTGGCGCCACGCCGCTAGCTTTGCCCGCCGTGCGCGTGCGCCGAAGCCGATCGAGGTCGCTGCTCGCGATCCTGGTACCGGCGGCCGTGGTCGTGGCCCTACTGCTGTTGACCGGCGGCGGGGGCTCGATCTCGGGCCGCGGCAGCGGCCCGCCCGGAAGTCCGGTGGCTGCGTTCATCGACCAGCTCGCGGCGCCGTGGCCCACGGTGCAGCGGCCGCAAGGAGGTCACAACCAGGGCCAGTACCACGAGCCGGTGAGCGGCGGCACCCGCTACGGCGACTCCCTCGAGGGCTACACCGAGATCGTCACCGGATTGCGCACGCACCGGCCGTCGCTGATCCGATCGGGGCTGCTCGCGCTGCGGTTCGCGGTCGGCCGAGCGCCGCTGCGCGCCCGGCCGAGCGTGTTCGAGAACCTCTCCGTCGCGGCGGCGTACAACCTCGGGCGCACGCACTTCCCCAACGATCCGCTGTTCGTCTCCCAGCGCGGCCGATGGGAGGCGTTCCTGCGCCAGGTGAAGCTGATCAAGCTGCCCGCGACGACGTACTTCGGGAACCATTGGCTGGTGGAGGCGGTGGAGGTCCAGGAGCTGCTGCGCACCGGCCTTCGGTCCAGCGAGAAGCTCGCGGTCCTCGGCGGCCAGCGCGCCTACGCCGCGCAGCTCAGCACCGACCTGATCAACAAGCGGATCCCGGCGATGGCGCGGGCCGGATCGGTCTCCTCGCCCATCGGACCGGCGTTCGTGCTGTCCGATCCTCCGGACAACCCGCTCGTCTACCAGGGCCTGTCGTTCGGGTTCTACGCGCGCGCGATCCAGATGCTCGGCGACCGCGCGTCGCCGGCCGCGCGGCAGACGCTCGTGAAGATCGCCCGCGCGTCGCTGCTCCTGACCGCGCCGGACGGCGACCTGGCGTACTTCGGGCGCAACCAGGAGGAGTGCTGGGGGCTCGCTGCCACCGCGCTCGGGGCGTGGGAGGCCGCCTCCCTGCACGAGGCCAGGCCGGAGCTCGACGAGCAGCTCCGCGCGCTCGCCGAGCGTGCCGTCAGGCGGCTGCGGACGGCCTACCGCGTCGGCCCCTACGGCCTCTACTACACACCGATCGTGAGGAAGGATCCGCGGCACGCCCTCCGCGCGCTCGACCCGGGCGCGGGTGGGCCGTCGTTCGCCGGCATGGTGCAGTTGATGCTGGAGTGGGCCTACCCGGTCGCCATCCCGGCTCCGAGGGGCGCCACGATTCCCGCCGATCACCCGCTGCACGCGAAGCTCTCGCACGGCGAGAGCCGCGTGGTGGTCGTGCGCCGCGGGCGCTTCTGGTACGCGGTCCGTCCGAGCACGAGCGGCAAGCATCCCGATGACATCCGCGCGGACTTTGGGCTGGTCGCCTTCAAGGTGCGCGAGGCCCGCGACCGGTGGCACGATGTGCTGCACCTGCGCCCGTTCACGCGCGGCGGCCCGCCGAACAGCGCCGGTCCGCTGCTGCGCACCGGCGGTCTGCTCGGGCTTCCGTTCGCGTCTGCGGTGAGCGTGGGCCCGAGCGGAACGGTGGCGATGTCGATCGCCTGGCGCGGGCACCCCACGCCGGTGAAGTACGCGGTGGCGAGGAATCCGGCCGGCCACCGGATCAAGGCGCTCGGCTACCGCCCCGGGCCGGTCTACCGGAGCGGGGTGCCGCTCACCTACAGCCCGACCCCCTGCGGCGTCCGTCTGTCGGTGATAGCACGAGCGGGCGACACGATCGAGTACTCCGTGTTCCTCTCCGGCTCCCACGCGCGGACCGGCCGGTTCGCGGTGGCGGACCACCTCTCGCACACCACGTTCAACCGGCCCGCGCGTGTCTCGCTCGAGGGGCCCTACTACTCCGCGGTCGAATCGGGTCTGGTGCGCGCGCGGCTCACGTTCGCCAACCTCCCGGCGGGACCGCTCGTGATCACCACCTGCGCGCGGATCTAGGCAATCCGTCTACCGAACCGCGCCGAGAACGGGCGCGGCGGCTCGGTGCGCCTAAGCTGGATCCAGCGCAACCTGGGAAAGCGTTGACGGACGAATTCGAGGAGCGGATGAGCGTCGACCCCGCGCTCGGCAGCCCGAGCCGGTTCGGCACGCTGGAGAAGCGCCTGCTCTCGCTGGTGATCCGTCCCGGCGCCGCCGGCGGGGTCGTCTCGCCGGAGCTCCTGCAGCGGCTTCTGGCGATCCTCTACGTCTCCGGGGCGACGATCGGGGTGGTGTCGATGGCCTTCCCGCAGCCGCCGGGGACGAGCGTTCCCGGCCTGTTCGCGCTGTACGGCACCGCGTACCTGGTCGGCGCGCTTCTCTTCCTCGGCCGCGGCCGGCTGCCCACGTGGTCCGCGGACGTCGCCCTGGCGTTCGGCACCGTCCTGGTCACCCTCGCGATCCACTTCACGCAGGCGCGCACCGGCGTGTACTCGATGTTCTACGTGTGGGTGAGCATCAGCGCGTTCTACTTCCTGCGCTGGGACCAGGCGCTGTTGCAGATCGCGCTGGTGGCGGCCGCCTTCGGCGGCGTGCTTGCCTGGGAGAACCCCGCCGCCCCTGGCGAGGAGTGGGTGATCACGGTCGGGACGGTCGCGGTCGCGGGGCTGCTCGTGGGCCTCTTGAGGCGCGGCGTGGAACGGCTGATCGCCGATCTCGCCGAGGCCGCACGCACCGACCATGCGCGGCTCTATGCGGCGGAGCGGGCCGCGCGCGTGGAGGCCGATCGCGCCACCGAGTCGCTCCGCCGGCTCCAGCAGGTGACCGATGTCGCACTGAGCCACCTCAAGCTCGACGAGCTGCTCGGCGAGCTGCTGGGCCGGGTTGGCGAGGTCCTGTCGGTGGACACCGCCGCGATCCTGCTTCTCGAGGACGACAACCGCCTGGTGGTGCGCGCCGCGACGGGCATCGACGAGCGGACGTGGCGGCGCCTGCGGATCCGTGTGGGCGAGGGGTTCGGCGGCCGGGTCGCCGGGGAGCGGCGATTGCTTGTGGTAAGCGGCGACGACGCGAGCGATGTCGCGAGCCCCGCCCTGCGCGA
Organism: Actinomycetota bacterium; assembly: GCA_005883295.1. Classification (GTDB taxonomy): domain Bacteria; phylum Actinomycetota; class Thermoleophilia; order Solirubrobacterales; family Thermoleophilaceae; genus AC-37. The sequence goes on along the minus strand of VAWV01000178.1, from coordinate 5,599 downwards.
GCTCGGTCTCGCGGCCCTCATGGGGGTCCCCCTGATGACCGAGGGCCGCGTGATCGGCGTGATGCACGTGGGGTCCTTCAGCGAGCGGACGTTCACGGACGAGGAGAAGCGCCTGCTCAGCCTCGTCGCGGACCGCGCCGCGCTGGCGATCGACCACGCCCGCCTCTACGAGCACGAGCATGGCATCGCAGAGACCCTTCAGAGGAGCCTGCTGCCTATGTCGCTACCCACCGTGCCGGGTGTGACCGTGGCCGCGCGCTACCTGCCAGCGCGCGCTGAGGCCCAGGTGGGCGGCGACTGGTACGACGTGGTCCCGCTCGACGACGGGGGGCTCGCGCTCACGATCGGCGACGTCTCGGGGCACGGCGTGGAGGCGGCATCGTTGATGGGCCGGCTGCGCGACGCCCTGCGCACCGCGGCGCTCGAGGGCGAGGAAGTTTCGGCCGCGGCAGAGCGCGTGGACCGCCTGGTGCAGAGCGACCGCGCGCCCGGCGACGCGATCGCCACGGTGATCTTCGCGCTGATCGGGCCCGACGGAGCGGACCTGCACTTCACGAGCGCAGGCCATCCGCCGCCGCTCGTCGTCGGCCCGAACGACCGCGTGGAATTTCTGCACGGTGGGCTCGCCACACCACTCGGCGTCACCTACAACGGACCGCGTCCGGCGGCGTCGGCGCGCCTCGAACCGGGATCGCTCCTCCTCCTCTACACGGACGGGCTGGTGGAGCGCCGGAAATCGAACATCGCCGACGGGCTGGACCGACTCGCGCGCGCCGCGCGCACCGCGAAACGGGATCCGGAGGCGTTCTGCGACGCCGTCGTGGAGCAGATGCTCGGCAGCGAGGGACCCGCTGACGACGTCGCATTGCTTGCGGTAGCGACCAAGCACGCGTAGATTCAAGGCTTGACAGGGCCCGCGGTGGCCGATTACGGTCGGTCAGTAGTAGTACCGCGGTGAGGGGAAGCGGCCAGGGACGGGCCGCCAACCACAGCCCGAGGGGAGAGAAAAGCGCCGCCCGCGTGGGCGGCGCTTTCTCTGCGATGTCCGGCCGCTATCCGGTCGCCACGGCGGGCTCGAGCGACGCCGCCCGGCAGCGGGCCTCGACCACCGCGCGCTGCTCGTCCACGGGTCGCGCCGATGCGCCCGGCTCGTCACCTTCGAGCTCCACGACCTGGCCCGAGCGGAGACGGATGCGCACGCGGCACGGGAACGTCATCCGCAGCCTGCTGGTGTCGAGCCCGCTCAGGCCGCGAGCGGACCCGGCCCGGAGGAGCGCGCGCACCTCACGCCGCAGGCCCGGGTGCCGCGCGAGCTCGCCGAGCTCGCGCAACGGGAGCGCCGCCTCGCTCATGCCCAGCTCGCGCATCCGCATGAGCACGCGCGGCCAGGCGCGCGCGGGCACGTCGCGGACTGACGCGCCCGCGTCGACCACGCCGCGTGCCGTGGCGAGCGTCAGCGCCCAGTCGTGCCGCACGCGCACTCGGGCCGCTAGCTCGCGCACCTCGACCGCGTGGCGGGCGAGCCAGTCGTCGGAGAGCTCCTCGTGCGTCAGCCGGCCGGCGATCAGCGCGATCGCCACGCTCCTCGCGGTCGAGAAGTTCACCCCCACGGGCGTGAGGCCTCCCTCGCGTCCAAGCCGCTCCATCGTCACGGTGAGGTAGCCCGCGTCGACGACGGCCTCCTCCACCTCCTGCGGTGCGACCCCGGAGCGGAGCGCGGCCTCGACGGCGGGCTGCAGGTACGCGCAGCCCGGAAACGGCTTGAAGGCGAGCGTGTCGGTGAGCCATACGCGGCCGAGCTCGCCCAGCATCGCGGGCCGGGGCGCAAACGAGAGATGGCGGAGCAACCCGCGCGAGCTGTCGACGACGTCGAGCGGCCCATCCACGCCCTCAGCCGCGAGCATCGCGGCGCGAGCGCCCTGCACTGCGGGCTCGGCGGCGGTCAGCAGCTTCGTCGGCGGGCCCATGAAGCCCGGCCACATGCCGTAGGGCGGCTGGTAGAGCGCGATGGC
>VAWV01000178.1:0-3565 GCA_005883295.1 Actinomycetota bacterium | reverse complement strand
GAGCGCCGCGCCCAGCCGCCCGGCGACCTCGTTGGCCGCGACCTGCGCGCCCAGTGCGCGCTCCTCGTCGCCCGGGGCAAATGCGCGCGAGGCCCATACCGACGAATGGCCGGTGTGGCCCATGTAGAGGTAGTCGTCCCAGTCGTGCGCTATCGACGCCGCCGCCCCGGCGAAGACCTCGCCGAGTGGACCGGCGGGCGCGACTGCCGCGAACGGGCGCGCGGCCTGCTCACCGGCCGCCGCGGCCGAAAGCATCGAGAGCCGCTGGATCCGCGCGCGCTCGAGCACGCGCTCGGGCACGTCGGCTACCGACAGCGACGCCGCCCAGCTGCCGGCCTGCTCGCAGAAGGTCAACGCTCGGCCACTCCGGCGGGTTGGGCGGCGGCGTGGCGCGCGGCGAAGACAACGATCGTGCGTGCCACGAGCTCGGGGTCGTCGACCATCGCCGCGTGGCCGACGCCGGGAAGCTCGACGACCTCCGCGTGCGGGATGGCCTTGACGATCCGCTCGCCGTAGCGGGGGCGGGGAAGGATGTGGTCGGTCTCCGGGAAGGCGAGCAGCACCGGGCACGTGATCTCGTGGAGGTTCTCGGCACCCGGCGCCGTCAGCGCCCAGGCCAAGCCCTCGAGCAGGCCCGGCGCGCCGACCGCCGCGATCATGTACTCGAAGTCGTCCGGGCTTATCCGCTCGGGGTGCGCGAAGTGGTGCCAGGCCGCCAGGCGGCGCAGCCTTGGCCGGCCCGCGACGAGGTGCGCGAAGCGGCCGAGCAGCCGCGACCCGGTCAGCAGCGTGCGGTAGATCCACACGACCCTGCGCACCTCGCGGCTGCCCCTCTCCCAGCCGCCCGCTGGGGCGATCGCCACCACTGAGCGCGCGCGACCGCGGCGGCCGAGCTCGAGGGCGACCCAGGCGCCTAGGGAGCCGCCGGCCACGTGAGCCGTATCGAATCCAGCCTCGTCCATGTCGGCCTCCACGGCAGCGACGAGTGCCTCGAGCGTCGCGCCGCCCCGCCTGATCTCCGACCCGCCGAAGTGCCCGGCCAGCGTCACCGCCAGCACATCGTGGTGCGGCTCGAGCAGCGGGATCGTGGTGCGCCACAGCCGTGGCGTCCCCCCGCCCCCATGGACGAGAACGAGCGGCTCGCCGGACCCGCCGCGGTACGTGGACGGGTTATCCGGTTCGATTGCGGCGGCTCTGGCCATCGGGCGCCCCGAACAAGGTTACGGGCCCGCCGTGCGCCGGTAGACGAGCACCGAGAGCGTTCCGCGGCGCCACGACTCGGCGACCCGTAACCCGCGCAGGCCGGCCAGCCTCAGCGGGCCGGTGAGCGCCCCCACTCGCGGAACAACGACGAAGATGTGGCCGCGGGCCCTGGCGCGGGCGAAGGTCGCGGCGGTCCCGCGGTGGCCGAACCGGGCGAACTCGAACCGCCGGGGGAGCACCGGGCGAAGCGGGCTCAGCGGGGTGACGACGTCGATCGAGATCTCCAGCACCGCGTCACCGGGGCGGGCGTGGGACTCGATGTAGGCGGCCGCGTCCCGATACGGCGGGCGCCCGTAGTCCGGGTCGAAGGTCTTCACCGCGCCCACGATGAGCACCCCGAGGAGCCCGGCCGCCAGCGCCACGCCGAGGCTCCGGCCGGCACGGCTTGTGGCGGTGCCGAGGAGCAGCGCCGCGGCGGGTAGCGAGGGGATCAGATTTCGCGGCAGGAAGATGCTCTCCGACCCGAGGCTGTAGGCGATCGAGCCCACCGGCGTGGCCAGTGCAAGCACCGCGAGCAGCTCGACTGCGTTGGACTGCGCCCGAGCCCGTCCACGGCTCAGGGCCACGGCAACGGCCGCGCCGCCTGCGACGAGGAAGATCGCCGTGGCGGCGCGGCCTGGGACCCCCGCGAGCGGGAACAGCGGATCTCCCGGCATCACCTTGAGCAAGCCGCGCCCGACACTCTCCGCCGTGAGCGGATAAGCATGCGCGATCCGGACTGCCGCGCTGTCCTGCCGCTGCACCAGGAACGACGGAATCCAGGGCGCGTACCCGATCACGACCGCCAGGTAAGCCAGTCCGAGCTCCCGCAGCCGGTCGCGGTGGAGCCAGGCCGCCCACGCACCCTGCGCCACCACCACGAACACTCCTACGTAGTGCGTGTAAACGACGGCGAGCGTGAGGAGCGCGAAGAGCGCCCACCGGCTGCGGCTTGGCCTGTCCAGGGCCCGCACGAGCGCCAGCGTCGAAAGCACCGCCAGCAGGCCGAGGGTCGCGTAGGCACGCCCCTCGACCCCGTAGAAGATCGAGAACGGCGCGATCGCCACGACGGCCGCCCCAAGCAGCGCGGCGCGGTCGCCGACCGTCCGGAGGCCGAGCGCGAACGTCGCCGGCACCATCGCGGTCCCGGCCACGAGCGACGGGATCCGGATCCAGACGGTCGGATCGCCGACCTTCGCCGTGGCCCAGGCCAGCACGAAGTGGAGTGGCGGCGTGCTTTCGGTGTCGTGAACCAGCCGGAACACGCGCCCGAGCCCGCTGTGCGCGACGATCCGGTAGAGGAACAGCTCGTCCCCGAACAGGCTCTGGTCGAGCTGGGCGAGGCGGATGGCGAACGCCAGCGCGGTGAGCCCGGCGACCGCCGCCCAGGTGCCCCTGCTCATCGCGGCAGCGTAATGCCGCCGGGCCCAGCCGCCACAATTCCCCTGTGCGCATCTCCGCCAAGGCCGACTACGCGGTGCGGGCCGCCCTCGAGCTGGCCGCGGCCGAGGATCCGCCGGTGAAGGCCGAGAGTGTCGCCGCCGCGCAGGGGATCCCGCTGAAGTTCCTCGAGAACATCCTCGTGGACCTCCGCCACGGCGGCATCATCACGAGCCAGCGCGGTCCCGAGGGTGGCTACCGGCTGGATCGCCCCGCGGACGAGATCACGCTCGCCGAGGTCATCCGCGAGGTGGACGGCCCGCTGGCCAGCATCCACGGCGACCGCCCGGAGGCCACCGAGTACCGGGGCGCGGCGGAGGAGCTCCAGACCGTATGGGTCGCGCTTCGCGCGAGCATGCGCTCGGTCCTCGAGGGCGTCACGCTCGCGGACGTGGTTGAGCGCCGCGTGCCGGCCGAGGTGCTACGGCTCGCGCGCGAGCCCGACGCTTGGATGCGCCGCTGATACGCCGTTGCCGGACGCGAGCTCGCCCACGGGCCGCACGTGCAGGATCTGGCCCTCGGCCAGCTCGAGCTGCTCGGCCTCGGCGCGGGTCAGCTGGGCCCAGAGGTCCGCGCCGTCCCCGGAGGTGAGCTCCACACGCACCTCGAAGCCGAGGTGGATCACCCGCTCGACCATCGCCTGGACGCTGCCGGGAATGGGATCGAGCGTCACTTCCAGGTCGTGCGGCCGCATGACCGCGTCGTGGAGGTGCGTGACCGGGCCCACGAACCCCATCACGAAGTCGCTCGCCGGCCGCTCGTAGATGTCGCGCGGCGAGCCGACCTGCTCGATCCGGCCCTCGTGCATCACAACGATCTCCTCGGCCACCTCCATGGCCTCCTCCTGGTCGTGCGTCACGAACAGGGTGGTCACGTGCATCTC
>VAWV01000177.1:1428-12046 GCA_005883295.1 Actinomycetota bacterium | reverse complement strand
CCGCCGATCGAGAGCCCACCGTTCCCGCCTGAGCCCAAAGCGCCCGCGCCGCCCGCCCCTCCGGTTCCGGCGTCTCCGCCGCGTCCTCCGGCTCCGATCGTGTTGTCCGCAATGACCGAACCCGACACCGAGACTGCCACCCCCGTGTCGGCCCAGACGCCCCCGCCCTCGCCCGATGTGCCGCCCGCCGCGCCGCGGCTCCAGCCGCCGTTCAGGCCCTGGGTTGTGCCGGGGTCGCCGGCGCCACCCGTTCCGCCGTCACCACCCGCACCGCCGTGACCGGTCGAGTTCGCCGAGATTGTGCTGTCCACGACGCTGAGGCTCCCCGCCGTCGCGGCGACGCCGCCACCGTGGCCGGAATTACCTCCGTTGCCGCCGATGCTGTTGCCGCCCGCCGCGCCGCCCGCGCTTCCTGGGACGCCCCCCGGGCCTGCGTCGCCGCCGTTCCCCGTGGCGTTATCGGTGACGGTCACGCCCACGAGTGCGAGCGTCCCGGCGCTCAGTATGCCGCCGCCATTAGGAGCCGTGTCGCCGTGCGGCCCAACACTCTCTGCGCCCGGCGTCCCGCTGTTGTCCGGGCCCGGGCCCTTGGGAGCTGGCGTGGCCGTACGCCCACCGGTCACCGTGAGGTCCCGGAGCTCGGCATGCGCCCCCGCCGCGATCTCGAACACGCGATGCGTCCCACCGCCGTCGATCACCGTGTTGGCACCGCCAGAGCCCTGAATCGTGAGGTCGCTCGAGAGCGAGAGCTCGCCGCCCGCTCCGTCCAGGACGTAGTGGCCCACGCTCGCCGGGACGTTGATCGTGTCACTACCGGCACCTTGGGAGCAGTCGCCACCTGGTCCCGTACCGTCGCTATTCGCAGCGGCTACCGCTTCGCGAAGCGAGCAGCCGTCACCGGCGCTCGACTCGTCGGCCGTCGTGGTCACGTCGATAACCGCGGCGAACGCGTTGCCCGCGAGGGCGAGCCCGAGCACCGCTGCCGATGCTGCCGCCGCGAGTGTGCGCCCTGCCCGCCGTCCCGTCACATGCCCACCTTCTCAGCGACACGGTGATTGCGCCACCGGCGGCTCCAGCCTTAACCGGGATCTGGTGACGCGCAGATGGTCATGCTGCGGGTCCGTCCCGCTCCTTCCAGCTACTTGGCCAGCCGGGTGGTGAGGATCGTGATCGTGCGGGTGGCGGTCCTGTCAGGACCGTTCGGCTGCTGCGCTCTGATCACGAGGCGCACCCGCCGATGGGCAGGCTTGCGGCTCGCGTACTTGTGCGGCAGCGCGCTCTCCACACTGTGGAGGGTTCCGATGCCGGGCGGAAGCCTGAAGTCCCCACCGTCCACGAGCATCCGGTGATGGCGTCCCACAGTGTCGATCGACCATGCACCCTTGCACCCCGCGGGACATCTCACCCGCACCGAGATGGTTCCGCCCCATCCTTCGTCGATCCCGTTTCGGCCCGCGAACTGCAGCGGACAGGTCATCGCGCGCAGATATCCCCGCCGAGCAATCGACCGAATCTTGTCCCGGACGACCCGCTCGTCGATACACGCTGTCTGTCCATACGCGATGCGGGTTCCGTCGAAGTCGAAGGGCGGCAAGGAAGGGTCCCAGGACCCGAGCATGCCGCTCAGTCGCAGTGGTTTGCGACCGCGAGTGTCTGTCATGAAAAGGGCGCTCCCGAGACCGGCGGATCCTGGATAGACGATCCGGTCACGCGCCATTGCAAGCTCGGGACCGCACGGGCGGTATGGCAGCGTGTGAGGCCATGGCTCTCGAGGCGAGTACCACGCGATCCGCGTGTGACGCTCGCAACTTGTCTCCACGGGGGCGATGTCGCGCTGACTGATCGCGACCTTGCCGTCGGGCTGCACCGAGAAGCCGAAGTCGTCGCTCAGCTCGCTCGGAGGCACTCGGTAGACCTCGCGTCCGCTCCGCCAATCGAACACCTGCAACACGCCCTTCGAGTACTCCCCTGAGCGGAGAGCCAGGAACCGGCCGGCCATTTTCACGCTCGGCAGGTCGAGCTGGCCCAGGCGGTAGCCGGCCGGGGGCTTCAAGCGGCGCGCCGGGGAGCCCCGCCGCCGGAGATCACGGACCACGACGCCGATCGACTTGGCATCGCAGATCGGGTGTGCGAACGCGCTCCCACTCACCGCCAACGGAATCGCAAATAATTCTGCGATCCCGGGACAGCGATGCCAGCGACCGGGTGGGCGGTGAAACCCGCCGACGCGATAGCCCCCAAAGTCAGAGTTGCGCGTGCTGTAGCTGTTCGCCACCACGAGCAAGGTGCTCGAAGCCGCAATGGCCTGCGTCTGCCCGCCGACGGCGTAGGCGTGCGGAGCGAAGCGGTAGAACGTGATCGCCGGAAGGTCCAATGGTCCGTCGAACTCAGGCAGCAGCCGCACCGACCCATTGCGTCGCATCAGCAGCACGCGCGGAATCACCTCGTGGTCATACGCCGAGATCGCGACGCGCCGCCCGGCGAGGACGGTCTGCAGGGTCACGGTGGTCCAGAACGCGCCCCCCTCCGGGTCAGTGACATCGGCGCTTCCACGCACCTGTACCACGCTGCGCGCCGGCGCAGGGCTGGCGGCGAGCGTGACAAGGAGAAGACAGAGAGCGGACGGCCGGACCAGAAAGCGCGCCGAAGGAAACACGGCTGATCTAAGGGCCCGACGGACTGGGTTTCACGAGACATAACGAAGGCCCCGGCGGGATGCCGAGGCCCTCGAGTAGCGGGGGCGGGATTCGAACCCGCGACCTTCGGGTTATGAGCCCGACGAGCTACCTGACTGCTCCACCCCGCGTCGCAAAGGGAAGGGTAGCGCCGCGCAAATGCGGCTGTCAAGCGGTATCGGCAGCTGTACGAGCCGCCTGAAGGACCTCCTCGGTTGGCGGGTTGTCACTCGCGTCATCGGACATGTGCGCCCACGCGATGCTGCCGTCACGCGCGACCACCAGCACCCCGCCGAGCTGTGCCGCGTGGCCCTGCGTGCGGCCCTGGACGATTCGATCCGTCGCCGCGATCTTGGTACCGCGGGCGACGATTCGCGGGTGCCACAGCTCGTCAACCGTCGCGATCTTCGCGCCCGCGGCCTCGTAGGTCTTGCGGTCGGGGTCGACCAGCACCTGCATGCCGTCCAGGCCGTACTCCTCGATGAAGTGCTCCGCGTGACGCGGCGTGCCCTGGCCGATCACGACGAGCCGCGCGCCGACCCTGTCGAAGTCCTCCCGGTGGCGATGCAACTGCACCGCGTGCGCTCGGCAGAAGATTCAGCCGTAGTGGCGGAGCCAGACCAGCACGGCCGGGCCATCGCTCCAGGTGTCGCCGAGGCGCACGTCCTCGCCATTCTGGTCCTGGAGCACGAAGTCCGCGAGCTCGTCGGCGCGCTCGGGCGGATTCGTCGTCTGCCGCTTCATCGCCGCGCCGAGCACGTTCGGGAACTTCGGCATGCGCAAACCCTAACCGCTCGGCCGCCCTTAGGATCGCTGACGCATGTCGCGGATCGCGGTCGTCGACGTCGGCACCAACACCACGCGCCTCCTCGTGGCGGACGTCGAGGGCGGTCGTGTGCGCGCGCTCGACAGGCACTCGGAGGTCACCCGGCTCGGCGAGGGCGTCGACGCCTCGGGCCGGCTGAGCGACGCCGCCGTCGACCGCGTACTCGGAGTGCTGGCGGACTACCGGGCGCGCATGGACCGGCTTGGCGCCCGGAGACGGGTGGGCGTGGCGACCAGCGCCGTCCGCGACGCCGACAACGGCGACGAGCTGCTCGCCAGGCTTCGCGACGAGTTCGGGATCGGCACGCGCACGATCACGGGCGAGGAGGAGGCCCGCCTCACCTTCCTTGGCGCGACGAGCGGCCGCGCCCGCGGCGGCGGCCCCGTGCTCGTCGTCGACATCGGCGGCGGCAGCACGGAGTTCGTGGTCGGCGAGCCGGGCGCCGAGCCCGACTTCCACGCCTCGACGCGCGCCGGGTCGGTCCGCCAGACGGAGCGCCACATCAAGGGTGATCCGCCTCATCCGGACCAGGTCGCAGACATGGCCGACGAGGTGCGAGCGATCATCACGGGCGACGTCCCGGCGGAGGTTCGCCGCAGCGTGGAGCGCGGGATCGCGGTGGCCGGCACCGCCACCTCGCTTGCGGCCATCGACCAGGAGCTCGAGCCCCACGACCCTGAGAAGGTGCATGGCTACCAGCTCGAGCTCGGGGCGTGCGAGCGCATGCTCGCGCTCCTGGCGGAGCTCTCGCTCGAGCGCCGCCGCCAGGTGGCAGGGCTCCACCCCGACCGGGCTCCGACCATCGTCGCCGGCGCGGTGATCCTCATCGAGGCGATGCGAGCGTGCGGGCTCGAGGTGGTCGAGACGAGTGAGGCCGACATCCTCCACGGGGTCGCGCTCGCCGAGACGGCCGCAAATTCCGTGAAATGAGGCTCGATGCCCGCGGCTTTTCGGCGTTGGCAAGGGCGACTTGCCTGTTGCCCCAGCCTGGGGACGAGGTTATACTGCCCGTGTCGGGGGCGCCTGGCATGCCGTAAGGCGTAACGGGGGCCAGCGACAACATAGGCTCGGGCGATAGCCGCATTACATCGGCGCCTCCCGCCGTCCGAGCCACCCAGGCCCCTTCAAGGCACGTACCCCTGCCCGTCCTGATGGGGCCGCTTCGGAGCCGTCCGCATTGATGCGGGCGGCTCCGGTCTATTGGGGCTCAGTCATCAGGCCAGATTCGACTTCCGCGGGTAGGCCACGCCGGGATCGGTCAGGACGTTCACCAGCGCCGGCCGGCCCGAGGCGAACGCCCGCTCGAGGGCAGGCCGCAGCTCGTCGGGTCGCTCGACCAGCTCGCCGTGGCCGCCGAGGGCCTCCACAACGCGGTCGTAGCGCAGCCCGGGTTGGAGATCCGCCGCCACCGAGTAGCCGTAGAGGAACTCCATCGGGTGCTTCTCGAGGGCCCAGATCCCGTTGTTGCCCAGGACTCCGACCACGGGGATCCCGTGGCGGACCATCGTGTCGAACTCGAGCCCCGAGAAGCCGAACGCACCGTCGCCCAGGAGCAGGCAGACCTGCCGGTCCGGGCGCGCGAGCTTGGCGGCCATCGCATAGCCCGGGCCCGACCCGAGGCAGCCGTAGGGACCCGGGTCCATCCAGCAGCCGGGCTCGTACGTCTCGACCATGCGGCCGGCGTAGGAGACGAAGTCGCCGCCGTCGCCGATCACGATCGCATCGCGATCGAGCACCTGCGCGAGCTCCCCGTAGACGCGCATCGGGTGGAGCGGGGCGCGCGGATCCGAGAGCTCGGAGTGCTCCGCCGCGCGCCGCTCGTTCTCGACCTCCCGGAGTGACCCGAGCCACTCCATGCGATCCGCCCCACCGGTGCCCGCGGCGCACAGCGCCTCGAGGGTGGCGGGCACGCCGCCGTACAGCTCCGCGGCCACCGGTCGCGGGTGGGGGCGCTCGGGTGCGGCCGAGCCGACCACCACGATCTGCGCCTTCTCCCCGAACGAGCCCCCGAACCCCAGCCGGAAGTCCATCGGCACTCCGATGACGAGCGCCACGTCGGCTTCCTTCAACGCGGTCCCTCGCGCGCGCGAAAAGAACAGCTCGTGGTCGGCGGGCACGCAGCCGCGCGCCAGCCCGTTCAGGAACACCGGGATCCGGAGCTCCTCGCACAGCCGCTGAAGCGCACGCTCGCCGTGCGCCCAGTAGAGGCCGGTGCCGGCCATCGCCACCGGCCGCTCGGCCCGGCGCAGGAGCTCCGCGGCCCGCTCCACGCCCTCTGCCGGGCCGGCCGCGAGCGGGTCGAACACCGGCGGCGGCTCCGCCTCGGCCACCGGTGCCTCTGTGAACACGTGATCCAGCGGGAAGTCCAGGAACGTGGGCCCGGTGGGCGGCTCGAGCGCGGTCGCGATCGCCTCGTCGATCAGTCCCGGGATCGCGGCCGTGGCGTCGGCGGTACGGGCCAGCTTGGTGAGCGGCGCGACGAACGGCACGTGGTCGATCTCCTGGAGCGATCCCATCCCCCAGCGGCCCGCCGGCGCACGCCCGCCCAGCACCAGCATCGGCGAGCCGTTGGCCTGCGCCGACGCCAGCGCGCTCATGCCGTTGGTCACGCCCGGTCCGGCAGTCAGCGCGCAGACGCCGATCCGGCGCGTGGCCTTCGCCCAACCCTCCGCGGCGAAGGCCGCCGACTGCTCGTGGCGCACGTCCACGATGTCGATGCCCTCCTCGCGGCAGCCGTCGTAGATCGAGAACAGATGGCCGCCCGCGCGCAGCCGCTTCGCCACGAGGCGGCCGCCGTGAAGCGTCGTCTGTCCGACCTCGGTCGCCACGCCGTGGAACCCTACGGCGACGCGAGCCGCTCGGCCTCGACCCCCGGGACCGCGGCCTCGAAGCGCGCCTCGTCGATTGCGCCCAGGTCGGGCGCCCAGATCGGGATGGGCTCGCTCTTGCCCTTGAGCGGTATCGCGCCGCGCGGCTCGAGCGGGATCCCGTCCCGGCTGAGCAGGCAGCGGGTGGCCTCGGTGAGGAGCACCCGGTCGCCGAGCTCGCGGGTGGCATGCTCCACGCGCGCGGCCACGTTCACCGGGTCTCCGACCACCGTGAACTCCAGCCGCCCGCCGCCGCCCACCGAGCCGGCGGACACGGGGCCGGAGTTGACCCCCACGCCCATCCGCAGCTCGTCGCCGTAGCGCTCCTCGACCGCCAGCGCGATCTCGCAGGCGGCCGCCAGCGCGCGATCGGCGTGGTCGCCGAGGCGCTCGGGCGCGCCGAACACGCCGAGCACGCCGTCGCCGATGAACTTGTCCGCGTGCCCGCCGTGCCTGCGCAGGATCGGCACGACCAGCCCGAAGAAATCGTTGAGGTAGGCGACGGTCTCGCGCGCGCTCGAGCGCTCGGCGAACGCGGTGAAGTCGCAGATGTCGACGAGCACGATCGACACCTCCACCTCCTCGCCCTCAAGCATCGTGCCCTCCCGCAGGACCCGCTCCGCCACGTCGGGTGCCACGTAGGAGCCGAATGCCTCCCGCAGCCGCTCGCGCTCCTGGAGCCCGTCGAGCATCGCGTTGAACCCGCGCGCGAGCACACCCATCTCGTCGCCCGACACGACCGGTGCGCGCGCCGAGAGGTCCCCCGCGCGCACGCGCTCGGTCGCGACCATGAGATCCCGCACGGGTGAGAGCACCGACCTGGTCACGAGCAGCGTGAGCTCGAGCGAGATCGTGAACGCCACGACCACAGCGGCCGCCACGTCGAGCCCGAGCTGGCTGATATGCCCGCGGTCGTTCGCCGACAGGCCGCTCACGATCACGCCGGTGACCACGTTGATCAGCGGGAGCGCACCGAGCAGCTTCCAGCGCAGCGGCGCGCCGACGCCGTCGCCGGAGAAGCCGGGCGGCAGGCTCTTCGAGATGTGCTCGACCACCGGCCGCAGCGCGAGCTCCGACCCGAAGAAGTGGAGGATGGCCGAGTAGACCACGGCGACGCCCGTCCCGGCCGCGATGATCAGCGCCGAGTACGCCGGCAGCTTCAGGTAGACCGGGATGAAGACTGCGGTCGGCACGATGATGAAGGCGATCGGCTGCCACCACTGCCGGGAGACGAACTCGAGCGGCAGCCCCACCGCCGTCCGCCAGGCCTCGGCCGCCCCCTTCTCCTTGTCCTCGGCGGCGATCCACTCGCGCAGGGGCCGCGAGCTCCGCCTGACCTTCTTGAACCCAGCGGCAAGGGCGAGCAGCACCGCTCCCCAGGAGAACAGCACGACCGCGTGCAGCTGCGAATCCGACATCCGCTGGTACAGCGAGAAGATCCCCACGGTCCCGAGCGCGATCAGCAGCGCGGAGACGAGCTCCCAGCCGAGGTAGGCCACGAGGTATCGCGGCCCGAGCTTGCGATACAGCCACCCTGCTGCGCGGACGAGCATGCGCTCGTCCATTCTGACGCACGCCGGTCCGGCGGACGTGAGCCCGCGCACGGAGCGTGCCAGATCCAGCTATCCGGGCGGGATGAAGGGCAGTGACGGCGGCGTCGGGCCGGTGGGCGAGTTCACGAGCGGAGCCTCGCCCTTGTGCACGTTCGGATAGCGCTGGTGGCCCCACAGGGCGGCGGGCTGCACGAAGCACGGCGGCAGGTCGCTCATCGACGTGTCCTCCGGGAACGGCCACTGCGCCGGGCCGCGGGTGTCCTGCGTGCAGGTCCAGGAGTCGGAGACCACACCCTCGACCTTGCCGCGCTTGAGCGCATTCGCCAGCTGGTAGCCGGTGCCGCGGTCGTTCGCGGGCATCTGCTGGTGGATCCCGAGGCTGTTGCCGTTGATCACGCCGGCCTGGCCGAGCATGTACTTCGGCACCGTTCCGGTCATGTCGGGACCGCCCTTCTTGGCCGTGCCGACCGGGTTGAAGTACAGGCCGCCGGCGCCGTTCCCGAGGAACCCACCGAGCGCGAGCGAGTCGTAGTTCGCGAACGAGATGATCGGGTTCAGCTCCGGCAGGAAGACGTGCAGGGCCGCCAGCAGTGGCCGTGCGCCGCGCAGGAACCGCGCCGCCTGCGGCAGGTCCCGCGGCGAGGCGTCGATCACCGGGCCGAGGCGGCGGAACAGGTTCTCGAGGTCCGGCGCCGTCGCCTGGAGGTCGCGCAGCGTCGGAGCAAGCTCGTCCGCGACGGGCTTCAGCGCGATCACGAGCGGCCGCGTGTTGATCGCGAACCGGTTGAGCCGCAGCAGCGTGGCCCGCGACTCGTCCAGGAAGGTCGGGAAGATCTGGAAGGTCCGGGCCAGCGCGTTCTGCTCGGCCGCCGTGGCGGAGAACGTGGCGTTCGAGTTGAGGACCAGGTCGTGCAGCTCGCCGTACCGCCGGTTGAGCGCGGCGAACACCACCCCGGTGTTCTTGATCACGTCGTGCAGCGCCGCGTGCTGGGCGTTGAGGACGCTCAGTACGCCGGCGCCGGACTGGGCGAAGGTGCCGAGGTTGCCAAGGGCGTCGTTGAGGTCCTGCCCGCCTCCGTTCTTGATCGTCTGCGCGGATTCCGCGACCCACTGGCGGAACGCGGCCTGGATGTTCGGACGGAAGATTCGGAGAATCTCGTCGAGCTCGACCGTCGGCTCAACCTGCCGGTTCGCGAGCGTCCCGCCGTCCTTCAGGGTGCCTCGTTTCCTGTTGCCCGGACTGAGCTCCACGTAGGTCTCGCCGAGCAGCGTCTTCTGGCGGAGGATCGCGCGCGTGTCCTTGGCCACCGGCGCATACTTCGGGTCGATCTGGAGGGTGACCGTGGTGGCGTTGTCGCGCTTGTCGAGCGACTTCTGCGACACCTTGCCCACCGTCACGCCGGCGATGCGCACGTCCGCCTGCTGGGCGAGGGTCGTGGCCTCGGGGAAGTGCACCTTGAGCTCGTAGCGCTTCGGGGCGAGCGGGATGGCGCCGCCGAACGAGAGCCACAGGAAGAGCAGCAGGCCGAAGCACGACAGCGCAAAGATCACCATCGCGGCGATGCGCGGGAGGCTCGGAGCGTTCTTCTGCATTAGCCGGTCACCCCCGGGAGCAGGTCAGTGAGCGGGGGCAGCTCGGGAATGGGCGGCAGGTGGCCCTTGGGCAACGGCACCGGCGGCACGTGGACCTTGGGGAGCGGGAGCTTCGGAACCGTCGGCAGCCTTGGAGTGGTCGGCGTGGTCGTACCACCGCCGCCCGCCGCCGGCCCGGCCGCGTTGCTCTGCTTCGCCGCCGCGGCGCCTGCGACCGGCGGGGTCTTGCCGGGCCCGCAGATCCCGGTAGGCGCGGTGAGGTTCAGGAAGCCCGTGAGCGCGTTGCCGGCCGTGGGCCCGAGCGGCCCCGAGGGCGCCCCGGCGAGGCCGGCGCTCACCTGGTCGCGGAGCGTGTCGCAGGTGAAGCCGAGCAGAGCCCTACGGAACGGACCCTGCGAGTCGCTCGTGCTGAAGAGGCTGTCGGTGAGGTGCGAGACCCAGGCCAGCCAGAACAGGTAGCCCTCGTCGCGGGCCTTGGCGGCGGTGAGCGAGCTGGGCAGCGGCTCGCGGCCCTTCGGGTTGAACGCCGCCATGTTGAAGAAGCGGTTGAGCTCGAACAGCGAAGTTGTCAGGTCGGGCGTGGCCTTGGCCAGGTTCCGGGCCGCCGGCCGCACGATCGCGATGTACGGCCGGGCGATCCTCACGAACGGGCGGATCTGGTTGCGGAGGATCGGGGTCGCCTCGAGAGCCAGCGGGAGGACGGCGTGGTTGGCCACGTCGAGCTGACGCACCGCCGGCCGCAGCGACTCGAAGGCCGGCCCGGCCACCTGGCTGAACGTGTTCAGCTTGTTGAGCGTCGAAGCGGTGATCTGCAACGTGCTCGGCAGGAGCGCGACGGCGTTCGAGATGCTCACGTTCTCCTGGGCGAAGGCCGACAGGGTGGTGTTCGAGGCGCTGATCAGGCGCCGCACGTCCGCGTCGCGGTCGGCGAGCGTGTTGGTCAGGTCCGCGTAGTTGTGGACCAGCCGCGCCAGCTCGCGGTGGCGGAACGAGATCGCCTTTGTCAGCCGTGCCAGGTCGACGTTCGTCGGGCCAAGCGCCTTGAAGGTGGCGTTCAGGTCCTTGCCGTGGCCGGCGAACCCCTTGCCCAGGCCGTTGATCAGG
>VAWV01000177.1:0-1414 GCA_005883295.1 Actinomycetota bacterium | reverse complement strand
CGGAATTACGTCGTTTTCCTTGAGCTTGCGCCCCGAGGTGCCCGGATCGAGCTCGATGAACATGTCCTTCAGGCCGGTGCGCGGCCGCAGCTGGGCGCTCGCGTCCGAGCGCACGTCGAGCTCGTGGTTATCGATCATGTCGCGGTCGAGGTCCATGGTCACCTCCGCGACGCCGTTCTTCGGCTCGACCTTGGCGATCTTCCCGACCTCGACGCCCGCCACGCGCACCGTCTGGCCCTGGCCCGGGATCACGGCCTGGGCATCCGAGAAGTCCACCTTGAGCACGAAGGGCGACTTCTCGACCAGCGGGATGTAGCCGCGGGACTCCTGCTGGGACAGGATGTACGCGGTCACGCCGATCGCGATCACGATCAGGATGGCGAGCGCGATGAAGTCGCTCAGGTGCTTGCGGATCGCGCGCGTCACTTTCCGCCCGCCTTCGTGCTGGACCGCAGTTCGTGCGCCGTCCCGGAGATCGTGCCGCTCGGGCTGAGGGTGAGGCCCACCGCCTTGAGCACCTTCGGGTAATCCTTCGGCGCGTACTTCATCGGGTCAGGCGTCTGGAGCCCGGCGTGCTCGCGCGACAGGTAGCTCTCGATCTCGTGCACGATCTTGAGGTCCGCCGGCTTGAGCTGCGTCATCGACTTCGGCAGCGGCGGAATCGGCGCGTTGATCGGGACCGGCACGCCGTTGGCGAGCACGGTCTTGTCCGGGCTGCCGCCGGCCGCGTTCAGGTCGGGCGGCTGCTGCGTCTCGCAGGGGGTCCCGGGGCGGAACACCGGGCGGTGGTTCGGCTTGATCGGACGCACGCCCTCGGTGGGGTTGCCCGTGGGTGAGACGAAGATGTCGCCCTCGTTCTGGTAGATGACGTTCTGCGGGCCCGTGCCGAGCTGGACGTGGAAGAACGGGGAGTTCGAGTCGCCGGTGCGGCTCTCGCCCGCCAGGCCAACCAGCCCGCGCGGAGCCTCGCGCTGGAACGGCTGGCCGTCCTGGCCGCCGTCGTAGCCCGGCTTGTTCTTGAAGTCCGGGTCGGGGACTGGCGTCTTCGAGAACGGGTTCAGCACGTTGTTCTGGCAGGCGCTGAGTGCGCGCTGCTGGTTGAGCAGCGGGATCGTGGAGTGGTTCACGCGCGCGAGGTCCGGGATCGCGAAGCGCAGGTCGCGCGCCAGCCCCTGGAGCTCCTGGGGCCGGACCAGCAGGGCGAGCTGCGTGATGAACGGGATCGACGCGTCGATGGTCGGGCCCGAGGAGATCGTGCCGGGCAGCGCGTCGCGTGCGAAGGCGCGCAGCGACGGCAGCATGTTGTTCAGCGCGATCAGCGCGGGGGTGCCGGCGCGCAGCGTGTCGCGGAGCGCCGGGACGGCGGCCGCGAGCGGAGCCTCCTCGCGCGCGAAGGCACCCGCCGTGATGTCGA
>VAWV01000176.1 GCA_005883295.1 Actinomycetota bacterium | reverse complement strand
CCTACCCGACGATCCGCATCGGCGAGGACGACGTGGACGTGGGCCACGAGGCCACCGTCTCGAAGATCGGTGAGGAGCAGCTCTTCTACCTCAAGGCCCACGGCATCCCCGAGGAGGAGGCCTCGAAGCTGATCGTGAACGGCTTCATCGAGCCGATCACGAAGGAGCTCCCCATGGAGTACGCCGTGGAGATGAACCGCCTGATCGAGCTCCAGATGGAAGGCTCTATTGGCTGAGGCCCTCCTGGACCTGCCCCCGCTCCCCGAGTTCAAGGGCAGGCCGGGTTGGGAGTTCACCGACCTGACGGGCCTTGACCTCGAGGCGTTCGAGCCGGCCGCGCCCGGGGACGCCGGCGAGCCGCTGCTCGAGGCACCGGGACCTGGCGATCCGGGCGGGGCGACCGTCACCAGCCTGACCGAGGCGCGGGAGCACCACCCCGAGCTCGTCGAGCGTTACCTGGGGTCGGTCGTCCCCAGCGACGACCCGTTCGTCGCGCGCAACGACTCAGCCTGGGAGGGCGGGCTATTCGTGCACGTGCCGCGCGGCGTGCGCGTCGAGGGGCCGCTTGTAAGGACCGCCGCGACAGGCGCCGACGGGACCGCGCTCAACCACCGCACGCTGATCGTCCTCGAGGAGGGCGCCGAGGCCGAGCTCTGGGAGCAGTTCGTGAGCTCCGACGGCGACGGCGAGACGCTCTTCAACGGGGTGACCGAGATCGTGGTCGGGCCGAACGCGGTGCTGCGCTACGTGAGCGCTCAGGGCCTCTCAGAGAAGAGCTGGATCTTCGGCACCCAGCGCGCGGTCGTCGACCGCGACGGCTCGCTCGAGTGGGTGGCTCTGGGGTTCGGCTCTGGGCGTGGGAAGGTGCGGATGGAGACCCAGCTCCGCGGCCAGGGAGCCCAGGCCCGCGTCACCGGCGCCTATGCCGGCCGCGGCCGCCAGCACCTCGACTTCCACACCACCCAGGAGCACGCGGCGCCGAACACCACCTCCGACCTGGCCTTCCGCGGCGTGCTGAACGGCCGCGCCAGCGCGGTCTGGCGCGGCATGATCAAGGTCGACCCCGGCGCCCAGCAGACCGATGCGTTCCAGGAGAGCCGCAACCTGCTGCTGTCCAAGCGGGCCCACGCCGATGCGATCCCGGGCCTCGAGATCGAGGCCAACGACGTGCGCTGCACGCACGCGGCCGCAATCGCCCAGATCGACCGCGAGCAGCTCTTCTACCTGATGACGCACGGCCTTCGCCGCGAGCAGGCCACGCGCCTCGTGATCGACGGCTTCCTCCAGGCGCTCGTCGATCGGTTCGCCGAGGGGCCGCTCCGGGAAGCCGTCTCGGGCGCGCTGGAGCGCAGGCTCGAGGCCGTCCTCACGGGCTGACCGCCCGGGTGCCGATACTTGGCCCATGCACGCATGGGTCGAGTCCGAGGCGACCCGCATCGCACGGCGCGCCGAGCGCGAGCTGGAGGCGCTCGTGGCGGTCTCGTCTCCCTCCGGCGACCCGCACGGTGCCGAGGAGGCGGTCTCGCTGTGCGCGGCCCTGCTGCCCGACGACGCCGACGTCGAGCGGGTGCCCAGCTCCACCGACGGTTACGCGGCCGACCTGCTGGCTCGCGTCCACGGCTCCGGCAGCGGCCGGGTGCTGCTCCTAGGACATGTCGACACGGTGGTGTCCCACGATGGCCACCGGCCGCTCGAGCGCAAGGGCGACCGGCTGATCGGCTCCGGGACGGTGGACATGAAGGGCGGTGTGGTGCTGGCACTGGGCGTGCTCGACGCGCTGGCCGCCCGTCCGGAGGACTTCGCGGAGATGGCGCTCCTGCTGGTGACCGACGAGGAGTGGCGCGTGGGCGGGCTCCAGCACGCGGCGCGCTTCGAGGGCTTCGACGCGTGCCTGTGCTTCGAGGCGGGCCAGGGGGGCCCGAACGGCGAGGAGGGCGTGGTGGTCAAGCGCAAGGCCGCCGCCACGCTCCACATCCGGGCGACCGGGGTCTCCGCCCACTCGGGCTCGGCTCCGCACCGCGGCCGCAACGCGCTGCTCGCGCTGGCCGAGGCCGCGCAGCGGGTGGCCGAGCTCCACGCGCCGGCCGGTCCGGACCGCCTCACCGTGGTACCGACGATCATCAACAGCGGCGAGGCCTTCAACGTGGTCCCGCCGAGCGGTGAGCTGTTCTGCGACATGCGCGCCGAGACGAGCGCCGCGTTCGAGTCCGTGCTCGCGGCGGTGCCGCGCGAGGTGGACGGCGTGAAGCTCGAGCCGGCGATCGTCCGCCTCTGGCCCGGCATGGACGCACGCGAGCCGACCGCTCCCGCGCTGGCACGCGCGAGCGAGGTGCTTGGCCGCCCGCTCATCGGCGTGGAGCGCGGCGGCGCGAGCGACGCGAGCCATATGGCCACGGTGGTCCCGGTGACCGTGGACGGCCTCGGCCCGCGCGGCGGCGGCGCGCACAACCCGGACGAGTACATCCTTACCGACTCGCTGAGGACGCGGGCGGAGGTCGCGCTGGCGCTGGTCACGGCGCTGCTGGGCATGGCTTAAGCTCGCGCGATCCGCACCCAGACGCTACACGCCCGCAGCGCGTTCCCGCCGATCGCGGACTACGCGTTCCTATCGGACGGCGAGGTGGCCGCGCTGGTGGCGCCCAGCGGGAACGTGGAGTGGCTGTGCCTGCCGCAGTTCGACTCGCCGAGCGTGCTCGCCGCGATCCTCGACCGCGACGCCGGCCGCTTCCGGCTCGGGCCGTCCGACGTCCAGGTCCCGGCCGCCCGCCGCTACCTGCCCGGGAGCATGATCCTCGAGACCACCTGGAAGACCCGAACCGGCTGGCTCGTGGTCCGCGACGCGCTCACCGTGGGCCCGTGGCACCACGTGGAGGAGCGTGCCCACCGGCAGCGGCGGCCGCCTTCTGACTGGGAGGCCCACCACGTGCTCGTCCGCACAGCACGCTGCGCGCAGGGGCTGGTCGAGCTCAGCCTCGAGTGCGAGCCCGTGTTCGAGTACGGGCTGAAGCGCGCCGAGTGGAGCTACCCCGGCTCCACCTACCACGAGGCCGCGGCCATAGCGGACGGCGCGACGGTCTCGCTCCAGCTCGACACCAATCTGCGCATCGGCTTCGAGGGCCCGCGCGCCACCGCACGCACGACGCTCCGAGAGAACGACACCGCGTACGTCGCGCTGTCCTGGTCGGAGCATGGCGGGCCGAAGAGCTTTCACGACGCGTTCCAGCTGATGTCCGACACCGCGGACTACTGGCGCGACTGGCTCTCGCGCGGCGAGTTCCCAGACCACCCCTGGCGCGCGCAGCTGGAGCGCTCCGCGCTCACGCTCAGGGGACTCGAATACACGCCGAGCGGCGCGATCGCGGCGGCGGCGACCACGTCCCTTCCGCGAGTTCCCGGCCGCGAGCGGAACTACGACTACAGGTACAACTTCGTGCGCGACGCCGCCTTCGCGCTCTGGGGGGCCTACAGCCTCGGCTTCGACTGGGAGGCCGATGACCACTTCTACTTCCTCGCCGAGCTGGCAAGCGACGGCAACCCGTTGCAGAACATCTACGGCGTCAGCGGCGAGCGGGAGCTCGACGAGAGGGTGCTCGAACACCTGACGGGTTACGACAACTCGCGCCCGGTCCGGGTTGGGAACGAGGCCTACAAGTACGAGCAGCACGACATCTGGGGAGCCCTCCTCGACGCCGCCTACCTGCACACGAAGTCGCGCGACCAGATGCCCGAGCGGATCTGGCCGGTCGTGAAGCAGCAGGTCGAGGTCGCGGTCGATCGCTGGGACAAGCCGGACCGCGGGATCTGGGCGATCCGCGGCAAGCCGCGTCACTACGTCTCGTCGAAGGTGATGTGCTGGGTGGCCGCGGACCGCGGCGCGCGTCTGGCCGAGCTGCGCGGAGAGGACGATCTGGCCGCGAAGTGGGACAAGGTGGCCCACCAGATTCGCGCGGACGTCTGCGAGAAGGGGCTGAGCGAGCGAGGCGTGTTCCGCCAGCACTACGAGACCGACGCGCTCGACGCTTCACTGCTCATGATGCCGCTCGTCCGGTTCCTGCCCCCGCACGACAAGCGGATCCGCGCGACGGTCGAGGCGATCGCGGAGGAGCTGGTGGTAGACGGGCTGGTGCTGCGCATGCGGCCTGAGGACCGGAACTTCGCGGTGGAGGGAGAGACGTTCACGGTGTGCTCCTTCTGGCTCGTTTCGGCGCTTGCCGAGATCGGCCAGGTGAAGCGCGCGCGGGAGATGTGCGAGCGCCTGCTCGCCCTGGCCAGCCCCCTCGGGCTCTACGCCGAGCACCTCGATCCGGACTCGGGCCGCCACCTCGGCAACTTCCCGCACGCGTTCACGCACCTGGCGCTGATCAACTCGGCGCTGCACGTGATCTCGGCCGAGGGCGAGCCCGTGGGCGACCCGCGGATGGACCGGGCCACGACGGCCTGACGATTGCCGGCGTCCCGCGCCTGGGATCCGACCATAATCCGCAGGGATGGTCCGCGGGGCTCTGCTCATCGCCGCAGTTGCGGCTGCAATTGCAGTGGCGCTGAGCAGCTCAGCGGCCAGCCCGGTCGCGCACCGGACATCCACCCGCGCGCTGACCCGCTATTCGCTCGTGCACGGTTGCTACAAGCTGCGCGCCCGGCCGGGCGGCACGCCGATCGCGGCCAAGCGCGGGCCGTTCCGAATGCAGGCCGCGGCGCTCGGCGTCTATCTGCTCTGGGGGCGCCACCGCGACTACCTGATCGACAGCGGGAAGGGGGCGCTCGCCAGCAGCGGAGCGCCGAGCAACGCGGCCGAATGGCGGGTCACCGGCAGCGCCAGGAGGGGCTTCAAGATCACCAACCTCGCCACACACAAGGGGCGCGGTGTGAGGTTCGTGCGGGCGCGCGGCTGCACGGTGTATCCGGAGGCGCAGGTGAACGCCAAGGGCAGCACGTTCAAGGGAGCGGGCCCGCAGGCCACCGTGAGGGGGACGGCCGAGGGGCACGCCCACGTGACCGCCTTCGAGTTCATCGGGGGAGATTTCCACTGCGGACAGCCGTGGAACCGCTACGGCGCGCCGTACGCGCTGCCGGCCAGCTGCGCGCACTACGAGCAGGGCACGAACGGCGCGTTCGAGTCGTTTCTCGACTTCGGCGGTCCGACACGGCCCAGCGACATGCACGGCTGGCCGACCTTCCGCGAGTGGCCGAGCCCCACAGCGCTGGTCGAGGAGGGCGACTACTACACCGGCATCGAGCGCGCCTGGAAGGCCGGTCTGCGACTGATGGAGACCAACCTCGTCGACAACGAGGCGCTCTGCTCGGTCATGACCGTCAAGCACAACCCGTGCAACGACATGGCCGGGGTGAGGATCCAGAACCGCGACCTGCATGCGCTCCAGAACTACATCGACGCCCAATCGGGTGGGCCGGGCAAGGGCTGGTTCCGGATCGTCACCAACCCGTTCCAGGCCCGGCGCGTGATCAACCAGGGCAAGCTGGCGGTGATCGAGGGGATCGAGGTCTCGCGGCTCTTCGGCTGCGGCGAGATGTACGACGTCCCCCAGTGCGGCAGGGCCCAGATCGATGCTGGGTTGAGGGAGGTCCGCAGGATGGGCGTGCGCACCTTCTTCCCCGTCCACGAGTTCGACAACGCCTTCGGCGGCACCAAGATGATCGCCGGGGACACGGGCATGATCGTCAACGCCGGCAACCGCGACGAGACCGGCAGCTTCTGGACACTCCACCCGTGCGCGGCGAAGGACCAGGACGCCGAGCAGCTATCGGCTCCGGCCAGCGGCCCGGTTGCCACGCTCCTGAACGGCCCGATGGCCTCACTGCTGCACGGAAACCCGCTGCCGGTGTACGGGCCGCCGCCGCAGTGCAACGTGCGCGGCCTGACCGATCTCGGCGCCTACGTCATCAACCGGATGATCAAGACCCATGTTCTGATCCAGCTGGACCACATGTCCAGCAAGACCGCCACCGCGGCGCTGTCGATAGCGGAGAAGCACCGCTACGCGGGCGTGGTCTCCGCGCACTGCTGTTCGTCGCCGCAGCTGTTCCGGCGGATCTACAACGTCGGCGGGTTCATCACGCCGCCGGTCATGCCCACCGAGGGATTCGCCGGGACGTTGAAGGCCGACAGGGCGCAGCGGAACTCCAGGTACCGGTTCGGATTCGGCTGGGGCTCGGACATGAACGGCCTGGGGACTCAGCCCGGCCCCACCGTCTCAGGGCCGATCAAGTACCCGTTCAAGTCCTACGGCGGCGGCGTCACGTTCAGCCGCGAGCGCTGGGGCCAGAGGGTCTTCGACTTCAACAAGGACGGCCTCGCGAACTACGGCATGTACGCGGATTGGCTTCGCCAGCTGCAGTCGGTCGGCGGCCGGCCGCTGATGAACGACATGTTCCAGGGCGCGGAGGCGTACCTCGACACGTGGGAGCGCGCCTACGGCGTGCCCGCCACGAGCTGCCGCCCCGCGCGTGAGCGCTTCAGCAATGCCGGTCTCGGCAAGGCGCTGCGGCTCGGCGCCAGCGCCAGGGCCGCGCTGTATCGCGCGGGCCAGCCGGTCTCTCGGACCGGCCGCTCATACGGCTACTGCGTCGCCGGCCGCGCGGGTCGAGTGACCGCGCTGTTCAACGCGCGGGGCCGCATCGCGATGATCGCGAGCTCGGCAAAGGGAGGCCGTGCGGGCAGGATCGGCCCGGGCGCGTCCGCGAGCGGGTTGAGCGGGCGGGCGCGAGAGTTGACGCCCGGCGTCTGGGTTGGCGGCGGTCGATACGTGTACGGGATCCGCAGCGGCCGCGTCAGCTTCGTCGCCACGGCGACCGCCTCGGAGCTCCGCAGCGCAGCCAAGCTGCGGTCCGATCTACAAGCCGCCGGCTTTGGGATTGACGTCGTCTTGGTTGGCACCAAGAGTCCCGTACAGACAGTCCTCCCTGAGCTGGACCGTATGCGCTCCGGCTGAGGCAGGAGTCACGGCGACGAACTCCGTGGGCCGCGCGCCGGCGTAGCTATCGATTACATGGTCGCTGGCCGACACCGGGGCACCGTCCAGGTAGAACCCGGCGTACGCACCCCCGAGGGAGCAGCTCCGACCGAGTGACGGCGAGAAGAAACGAACGTAGATCTTGCCTGCGGCGGGCAGGGTGAAGCTGAACGACCTGCCGTAGCTGGTTGCCACGCTCGATGACTCGTCCGGGGACGCGGGTGGGGTGCTCGGTGAATTTGTGGTGCTCGCGGCGGCGAACGTCGGCCCCGGCTGGCCCTGGGTCCCTTGCTCACCCTTCAGCCCCTGCAGTCCCATGAGCCCCTGCGGTCCGGTGCGCCCCCGCGGCCCGCGCTGGTTCCAGGCGATCGCGATCTGGCTCTTGTTGCACTTCCGGTCCGGCTTCACCACCGTGAGCTGGCCGGTCTTGCTGACGACGCAGCCGTGAATTCGCCCATCCGTGCCGATGAAGCTGGTCGCCGCGAGGGCCCCGCCGCCGAGCGCGACGAACAGCGCGAGATAGGCCACCACGGTGGCGTGGTTGAAGCGAGGGCGAAAGCGAGCCAGCATTGCGAGTCCTCCAAATGGTCGCGCGGTCCCTCTCCAAGGGCGACCCTAACCGACATCGGACACCCACGCCAGCCCGCGGCCGGAACTACTGCCCTTCGACGATCATCAGGTGGTTACCGTCGTGGTCGCGGAAGAAGAACAGCAGCGGCACCGTGCCGTCGCCACCCATGAGCTCCGCGTCCACGTCGACGCCGTTGGCCTGCAGTTCGGCGTGGTCCGCACGCGGGTCCGGTGAGCTGAGCGCGATCCCCGTCATGCGGCCGGGCTGAGTCTCGCCGCGCGGCGTTACGAGCGCGATGGCCGCGCCTCCTCCGGGCGGCGCAACCTCGACCCAGCGGTCGCCCTCGCCGTACGGCGTGTCCGCGGCGAGCGAGAAGCCGAGCTTCTCGGTATAGAACGCGATGGCTTCGTCCTGGTCCATCACCGGCACAATCACCCGGCCGACCCGCGTGATCTGGGGCATCGTCCTCTCCTTTCGAACGGTCAGAGGCTAGGACCGGCGGATGGGCGAGAAGTCATCGCTCCCACCTCGACTTCCCGGCGCGGCTGGACGCCTAGCTCGGCGCGGGCTCGTAATACGGGCTCTCGCCCGCGGCGTGGTCGGTCACGTCGACCACGCGCTTCACCTCCGGCACCGCGGCCAGGATGGCGGACTCGATCCCCTGGTCGAGGGTGACCGTCGCCATGCCGCAGCCCTGGCAGCCGCCGCCCAGGCGCACGTAGGCGGTGTCGCCCTCGACGCCCGCGAGACGGGCCATGCCGCCGTGCATCGCGATGGCCGGGTTGATGTGGCGCTCGATGACCTGCGCCACCCGCTCGGCCACGTCGCCGTCGAGGTCGTCCAGCGCCGGCGGCTCGACCACGGGGCTCGGCGAGTTGGGGTTGCTCACCACCAGGCCGCCGCGCATCAGGTCGTCCGACCAGTCGATCCGCGCGCCTAGCATCGCCTCGGCGTCGCTCGCCGGGACGACTACCGGCAGGCCATCGACGTGCTCCACGGTGTCCTCCGGCGCGGCCATGGCGACCGGCTTCAGCGACAGGTCGTAGGTGAACTCGCCACGTTGCACACCCGTGATCTCGACCCACATGGCCTGCGAGTCGGCGTCCTCGACCTGCGAGCGAAAGCCCTGGACCTTCTCGATCGCGTGGTCTGTCAGCTCGATGAGCGGCATCGCAATCGAGGATAGAGCCCAGACCCTCCAGCCCGAGCGCCGCGATCGCCTCGCTCACGCCCGGGTACGCGGGGTTCTCGTAGTCGTGGAACGCGACGATCGCGCCGGGCGCCAGCCCCGGCCGCCAGTTCTCGAACGTCCTGATGGTGAGGTCGCGGTCGTGCGAGCCGTCCACGAACAGCATGTCGGGGCGCCAGCCGAGCTCGCCCGGGCCGTCCTCGCCGCCGCCCGTCACGAGCTGGATCCGCGTTGCGGCCTCGGGCCCGGCCAGCCGCAGGTAGCGATCGCGCTCCGGCCACACGGTGGGGTCGAAGCTCAGCACCCTCCGCTTGTGGTCCGCTAGCGCCAGCGCCGCGGTGGTCCAGGCGGTCCCCGTCCCGATCTCCACGACCCGGCGGCGGCCCCGCGCCGCCCGGAGCAGCAGCGCGAGCGAGCGCGGCCCGGTGGCCGACTCGAGCGACCACCTGTCGCCGCTCCGAGCTGCGGCGCGCCGCGCGCGCGAGTAGAAGATCGCCACCCGCGGCGGCAACCCGAGCAGCACGACGTTCCGCCGCAGCATTGCGAGCGCGGCTACCCTCCGCATCCTCGTGGAGGCTAGTGTCCTGAGTCGGAAGTTCGGCATCAGCTTTCCGAGTGGCTGGGCGCGGTTGACGACGCACGCGGGTTGAGTCGATGCAGAGCATCGGCGATTCCCGCGGGTGGCGTCAGGCGTGCCCAGACGCCGGAGAGGTGCGCCCGAAATGACGACTCAGGACACTAACTCGGAAGCCGCCGCGCAAGCGGAGGGCCTCACGCTCGAGGAGCTCGCCGAACGCGCGCGCGCCGATGGCCGGCTGGCGCTCGACACCGAGTTCGTCTCGGAGGGCCGCTACCGGCCGCTCCTGTGCCTCGTCCAGGCGGCCGTGTCGCCGCCGGGCTCGGACGAGCGCGCGCATGGGGAGGTCTTCGACCCGATCGAGGGCTTCGACCACGAGCCGCTGGCCGAGCTCGTGGCAGATCCGGCGATCGAGGTCGTGGTCCATGCGGGGGCCCAGGACGTCGTGATCCTGCGACGCGCTTGGGGCATCGAGCCGCGCAACCTCTTCGACACCCAGATCGCGGCCGGCTTCGCCGGCTACAGCGCGCAGACGGGTTACGGGAACCTGCTCGCGCGGGTGACCGGCGTGCACCTGTCCAAGTCGGCCGGCTTCACCCGCTGGGACCGCCGGCCGCTCACCCCCGAGCAGATCGACTACGCACGCAGCGACGTGGAGGACCTGCTCGTGCTGGCGGACAGGTTGAAGGAGCGGCTGGAGGACTCCGGTCGCCTGGAGTGGGCCCGCGAGGAATGCCGGCGGCTTGAGGAGCTCTCGGACGAGCGCGACCCCGACGAGGTGTGGAGACGCCTGCCGCGCGTCGCCCAGCTGCGCCCGCGCGCCCGCGCGGTGGCCAAGGAGCTGGCGGCGTGGCGGGAGCGCACCGCCGCCGCGGAGAACAGACCGGTGGGCTCGATCCTCTCGGACGTCGCCCTGGTGGAGGTCGCGCGACGGCAGCCGAAGGCGGTCGCCGAGCTCGGCGCGATCCGCGGGGTGCGGCCCGACCTGGGCCGTCGCCGCGGCGCGGCCGTGCTCGAGGCGATCGCACGCGGCCGGGAGGCGGAACCGCCAGCGCTCGAGGAGTGGAGCCGTACCGAGCCCGAGCCGGGGGACGCGCCCCGCATCGCCCTCTGCGAGTCAGTCGTGCGACACCGGGTGAACGAGGCTGGGCTCGCCTACGAGCTGGTCGCCTCCCGCGCCGACCTCACCGCGATCGTGGTCGCCGCCCGCGAGGGCCGGGACGAGCCCGACGTGCGCACGCTGCGCGGATGGCGACGCGACCTCGTGGGGGCCGACCTGCTCGAGCTCCTCGCCGGCCGGCTCTCCGTCCGCGCCGATCCCGCCGGCGGCGTGGCATTGGACCCCGTGGGTCCGTAGCCCGTCCCTACTCGAAGTCCTCGGGCCGGTGCGGGCCCACGCAGGCCACGACCGGACGGCCGTCGATCCGGCCGGCCACCTCGCGGACGTCGTCCTCGGTGACCGCGTCGAGCGCCGCGATCGCGTCGTCGGGCGAGCGCAGCTCGCCGAAGGTCACCTTGTCGCGCGCCGTCCGGCTGGCCACCGCGTTCGTGCTCTCGAGCATGAGCACGGCCGACCCGGCGGCGTACGACCGCGCCCGCTCCACCTCGCCGTCGCGCGGCCCGTTCTCCGCGAGGTCGGCCACGATCTCCTGGATCCGGGCGTAGGCCTCGCGGCACTTCGATGATTCGAGGCCGGACATCACGTC
>VAWV01000175.1 GCA_005883295.1 Actinomycetota bacterium | reverse complement strand
CTGGAAGGCCGAGCGACTGTCGCTGGTTCGCAACCAGCCGACTGGATGGGCGCGGCTGGTTTCGAACCAGCGACCTCTCGCGTGTGAAGCGAGCGCTCTCCCACTGAGCTACGCGCCCTGGGCCGATCGATTCTAGGGGCGGCCGTACAGCCATGCTGATGAAGGATGCCTTTCACGGGGCAAGGCCCGCGGGTCCTCAGTCGAGTCCACGCACATGCCGTCGTTTCGGTCCGCCGCTCGGGCCGGGATCGTCGCCGTGCTTGTGCTCGGCCTCGTTCCCGCCGCCGCCCACGCCTCCTCCAGCAGCGCGAAGACCGCTGCCCTTCAGGTGGCGCTCAAGGCGCTCCACTACTACAGCGGCACAATCGACGGCATCAGGGGCCCCGAGACGATCCGCGGGACCAAGCGGTTCCAGCACGCCCACCACCTGACGGCCGACGGCATCGCGGGTTCGCAGACGCGCAAGGCGCTCGGCGTCCGCGGCCGGCCCTCGCTCGGCAGCCGCTCCGTGCGCGTCGGCGAACGCGGCTGGGACGTCGCCGCCATCCAGTTCCTCCTTAAGAAGCATGGCTTCTCGCCGGGCACCATCGACGGTGGTTTCGGCCCGAACACCGACGCGGCGGCCCGTCGCTTCCAGGGCGTCCACGGCCTGACGGTTGACGGCATAGTCGGCCCCGCGACCCTCGGCGCGCTCCAGCACGGGTCGAGCGGGGGTGGTGGCGGCAGCTCAGGCGGTGGCGGCCCGATCAGCTTCTACCGACCGGTCAACGCCCCCATTACGAGCCCCTTCGGCATGCGCTGGGGCCGCATGCACACCGGCGTCGACTTCGGCGCCCCCTACGGCACACGAATCGGCGCCGCCGGGCGCGGCACGGTGGTCTTCGCCGGCTGGAACTCCGGCGGCTACGGCTACCTGGTGATCATCCAGCACCGGCTCGACTACCAGACCTGGTACGCGCACATGTCGCGCATCGCCACGAGCGTCGGCCGCTCCGTGGTTGGCGGCACGACGATCGGCTACGTCGGCGCGACCGGCCACGCCACCGGCCCGCACCTGCACTTCGAGGTCCGCCACCACGGCGTCCCGATCGACCCGGTCCCATACCTGTTGCCAACCACCGCGCCGCGGCGGCTGGCCCCGACCCTCGCCGACGAGCCCGACGGCTGCGCGCCCCTGTCCGGTCCGGAATCGGATCCCCGCACCGCCCGCCTGGTCTCCTGCAAGTGACCCGCGCGGGTGACTTGCGGCCCGCCAGCGGCTAGCATCCACCGCGGACCGTGCTAGGCGGGGAGGTAGCGGTGCCCTGCACCCGCAATCCGCTCTAGCGGGGCCGAATCCCCGTCCGAGGGGTTGGGCCTCGGGGCCAGTACGCCAGTTCGAGGCGTCGATGGTCAGGTCCCGCGCGGTGAGCGCTCGCGAACCAGGTCAGATCCGGGAGGAAGCAGCCTTAAGCGATACCGCTCACGCGCCGCGGGGAAGCCTGACCGGAGCCAACCGCCGACGCGAACGCCCGGGATCCTTCTTCGACGGCGGGTGCACGGTCCACTAATCGCCGTGACAGTTGCCATAGAGGATCCACGAGCGGTTGCGATCTAGCTGCCGGAAGCCGCGCGGAGGAGTGGCTGGCGCCGTGAGGTCGCGCGGGTCGAGGATCGAAAGGCGTGCGACGGCCGGGTTGGCGGGGGCGATGAACAGGTCACCCCGCGGGTGACGACCCTGCGCCGACACGATCTCGGACGCACGGATCCCAGTCCAGTAGGCGAGCTCCGGCACCGGACGGTGGTTCGGCACGAGCAAGGGCGTTCTGCACCCGTCGAGCCCAGCCGGCAGTATCAGGTGAGCCTTCGAGAGAGCGAGAAGCGCATGGAGGTCGGCTTGCACCCGCTCGCGATTCGCGATGTCGGTGCGAAGGGCACTGAGGCGGTCTGCCTGCTGCGGTGAGAAGGCAATGATCCCCGCGATCGCCACCACTCCGACACCCTGCCACCAGCTCCGCACACGGCCCGGCCCGACGGCCGTCCAGCCGAGCACGGCCACCGCCGCGAACAGGGACAGCATCGCGCCGGCGAGGAAGAGGTAGCGGCCCAGCAGCGAGAGCCCGACAACGCCCAGGATGGCGTAGGCGACCCCGTTGAGCACGAGCACCGTGGCGGGGACGAGCGCCCGGCGACGCAGCCAGAGGAGCGCGGCGACGAATCCGATCACCGACGCGATCAGCTCGGGCAGCCGGACGATCTCGCCCAGCCTGCGGGGCATGAGGCGGGGCACGTTCTCGATGCCAGTCGGACGCTTGAGCTGCCCCGCCAGGTCGTGCGTGCCGTGCAGCGACCATAGGGCGTCGCCCGTGACGAGCGCGTCGGATACGAGCCAGATCGCGGGCGCGGCCACCGCGAGGACCCCGAGCCGGATCCGCGCCGGCCAGTCGCGTGACGGGAAGAGCCAGAGCCAGTAGGCGGCGATGAACAGCCAGGCCTCCGGCCGCAGCAGTCCGGCGAATTCCAGCAGCACGAGCACTGGCCAGCCCCGGCGCGGCCGCCTGACCTCGAGCACGGCGGCCCAGACGATGAACGCGATCGCCGGCAGGTCCACGTACCCCCGAATCCCGTAGTTCAAGGGCGGGACCCGGGTGGCGAAGATGGCCGCGCCGAGCAACCCCACGGGCCAGGCGAACGACTCGCGGCCGAGCCAGAAGAGGCCCACCACCAGCCACCCAATCCCGAACAGGACGACCCCGAGCATCACGCCCTCGCCCGCGTCGCCGAACAGCGACGCCAGCGCGCCGACGGCGGTGGCGAGCGGATGGGGCGTCGGCGCGAAGGGCACCTGGTACTGGGGACCCCGCCCGTGCACCAGGTCGTCGCCCCAGACGAGCGCGTAGAAGGTGTCGTAGTTCAGGAACGCGTGGCCGAACCAGGCGAGGATCAGCAGCCCCACGGCCGCGGCGGCCAGCGCGTTCGGCAGCGCTCTGCGGGCCCAGGCCATAGCGCCGGGACGCTACCTGCCGCCCGCCGGTCCCGCGTCTAACATCAGCGAGCCGCCCATGCTCTCGCTCTACCGCCGTCACCGCCCGCGCACCTTCGACGAGGTGGTCGGCCAGGAGCACATCGTCCGCACGCTCAGGAACGCGATCGAGCTCGGCAAGGTGCACCACGCCTACCTGTTCGTGGGGTCGCGCGGGACCGGCAAGACCAGCATGGCCAAGCTGCTGGCCTGCGCCCTCAACGCCGAGGGCGGCCCGCGCGTGGACTTCTCGCTCGACGACCCCGCCTGCCGGGCCATCATGGCCGGCAACTCGCTGGACGTCGTGGAGATGGACGCTGCGTCCAACAACTCCGTCGACGACATCCGCGAGCTGCGCGAGAACGTGGCGCTCGCCCCGATGGGCGGCGGCAGCCGCGTCTACATCCTGGACGAGGCCCACATGCTCTCCACGTCGGCGTGGAACGCGTTCCTCAAGACGCTCGAGGAGCCGCCCCAGCACGTGGTGTTCGTCCTGGCCACCACCGAAGCGCACAAGGTGCCGGCAACGATCGTGGACCGCTGCCACCGGTTCGACTTCCACCGGCCCTCGCTAGACCAGATCGCCGGGGTGCTCGAGCGGGTCGCCGCGGCCGAGGAGATCGAGCTGCCGCCCGCGGCCGGGGCCATGATCGCCCGCGCGGCCACGGGCAGCTTCCGCGATGCCCTCGGGACCCTCGAGCAGCTGGTCACCTACGGCGGCAGCAATGTCGAGCTCGACGACGTGCTCGAGATCCTCGGCGTCGCCGACGCCGAGCTGGTGTTCGAGGCCGCGGACTCGCTGGCCGACCACGACCCGAAGGCCGCGCTGCTCGCGGTGGAGAAGCTGTCCGCCTCGGGGCGCGACATCACCCAGTTCATCCGCGATCTCGCCGCCCACCTGCGCCACCTGTTCGTCGTACAGACGCTGGGGGAGGTGCCCGACTCGTTCGCCGTCACCGCGGAGCAGTCGGACCGGGTGGCCGCGCAGGCCGAGCGGCTGGCCCAGGGGGAGATCCTGCGTGCAAGCGACCTGGTGGCCGCGGCCCTGTCCGCCATCAAGGACGGATCGGATCCCCGCATCCAGCTCGAGCTCGCGCTGCTGAAGGCCGCGCAGCCGCAGTCGGACCTGTCGCTGCAGGCCCTCCTCTTCCGGATCGAGCAGCTCGAGCGCCGCGTCGCTCAGCCGGGCGCGCCGGAGAGCGCATCAGGCGAGCAGCACCAGCCCGACGGGGCGCCGGCGCCGGGCGAGGGCGGCCCGGCGAGCCGCCCGCCGGGCGTGCCGAGCGCGAAGGCGCCGGCGCAGCGCAGCGCGCCCGCCGCCGCGGTGGCCGCCGTTGCCGTCGCTGCCGATCCCGAGGCCGACCCGCAGGCGGCCGTGGATCTCGAGAGGCTGCAGTCGCTCTGGCCCGCGGTCGTGGACGCGGTGCGCTCGCAGAATGCGATGGTCGGCGCCTGCCTGGAAGGCGCACGGCCGGCGGAGCTCGAGCCGGATTGCGTGACGATCGCCTTCCCTGTCTTCGCCGGCTTTTCGCGAAAGACCGTCGAGCGCAACCGGGAGATCCTCCAGAGCTCGCTGCGCGCGGTCACCGGGCAGACGCTCTCGATCGAGTACACGGCCACCGACGAGCCGATGGAGCCGGCCGGGGACGCGTCGCTGAGCGAAGAGGAGCTGATCGAGCGCCTGAAGCGCGACTACGGGGCCACCGAGGTCTTCGACGACGAGCCCACCGGAGGGAAGGAGGGCTGACGTGCCGAAGCAGCCGAAGCAGCCGAACCTGAACCAGATGATGAGGCAGGTTCAGCAGATGCAGGCGGAGATGGCGAAGGCGCAGCAGGAGCTCGCGTCCGAGGTCGTGGAGGCCAGCGCTGGCGGCGGCATGGTGACCGTCAAGGTCACCGGCGGTCTCGAGGTCCAGGAGATCCGCATCGATCCCGAGGCCATCGATCCGGAGGATGCGGAGATGCTCCAGGACATGGTCCTGGCGGCGGTGAACGAAGCACTCCGCTCCGCCCAGGAGCTCGCCGCGAGCCGCATGGGCGCGGCCGCCGGCGGCCTGGGAGGGCTCGGCGGCCTCGGTCTGCCCGGCCTTTAGCGGTCTCCGGCCCTCAAGCGGGGAACTGCGACTGCCGATGAGCCCTAGGTGTTCCGGCGAGCCGGCAAATTCACGCGCGCGCGAGCCCTGCCCGGCTCGCGTGGGCTGTGGACGGTCATGGCTCTTCTGGCGCTCGCGAGCGCGGGTGGGATCCTGGCCTTCGGCCAGCGTCCGCTCGCCATCGCGGTGCCGGCGGCGCTCGCGCTCGGGCTCGTCCTTGGACGGAGCGCGCGCGACGGCCACGACCCGGAGGAGATCGCGGCGGAGCTCGAGGAGACGCAGCGCCAGCTCGAGGCGCTCGCCCTTCGCGACCCGCTCACGGGCGTGCTCAACCACCGCGGCTTCCAGGACGCTCTCGAGGTCGAGCTTCGCCGTGCCCGCCGGGAGAACTGGTCGGTCGCGATCGTCGGTGCCGACGTGGACGGTTTCCGCCAGCTGAACGACATCCGCGGTCACGAGTACGGCGATGCCGTGTTGACGGCCGTGGCGCAGGGGCTCTCCACCGA
This sequence comes from Actinomycetota bacterium, assembly GCA_005883295.1. Taxonomy (GTDB): domain Bacteria; phylum Actinomycetota; class Thermoleophilia; order Solirubrobacterales; family Thermoleophilaceae; genus AC-37. The sequence continues at coordinate 1,346 of VAWV01000175.1, read as the reverse complement.
CCTTAGGCCCGGCGACCTGTGCGGGCGCGTGGGCGGCGACGAGTTCATGCTCGCGCTCAGCGGCTGCGACACCCATGCGGCCCAGGAGGTCGTGGACAGGCTGCGCGCGGCGGTGGACACCCGGGCCGCGGCGGCCGACGTGGAGGCGGTGACCCTCAGCGTGGGGATCGCCGAGTTCCCGCGGCACGCCATCGGCCGCGCCGAGCTGATGCGCTTCGCCGACGGGGCCATGTACTGGTCCAAGACGGCGGGCACCGGTCAGACCTCGCACTATTCGGACACGGACGACTCCGCTCTCTCGGCCGAGGAGGAGACCGTGCGCCTTCGCCGCAGCGGGCTCTTCAACACGGTGCACGCACTCGCGCGGGCGGTCGACGCGCGCGACGGGTTCACGCACATGCACTCGCAGCGGGTCGGGTTCTACTCGGCCACCCTCGCCGGCGCGATGGGGATGTCAGACGATCGGATCGAGGCCGTGCGCATGGCCGGCCTGCTGCACGACGTCGGCAAGATCGGGATCCGCGACGCCATCCTCCTCAAGCCCAGCGCACTCACCAAGCCGGAGTTCGCGGTCATGCGCCGGCACGCCGAGCTCGGCCGCACGATCATCGCCGGAGCCGGGATGCCGGAGATCGCCGACTGGGTGGGCCACCTGCACGAGCGGATCGACGGGCGCGGCTACCCGGATGGGCTCGGCGGCGACCAGATCCCGATCGAGAGCCGCGTCCTCCACGTGGCCGACGCGCTCGAAGCGATGACCTGCCCGCGCATCTACCGGGAGCCGAAGGACCCGCACGAGGCGGTCAAGGAGCTCGAGGCCCACGCGGGCACGCAGTTCGACGCGGAGGCGGTCCGCACCATGGCCCGGCTCATCCGGGAGGGCGCGATCGAGGTCGGCGAGCAGCCGCGCCTCGGCCTGCCGCTCGCGGACGACGCGCCGTCGCTGACCGCATAGGGCTGCCGCCGGCGCGGAGCTGGCTGCGGCCGCCGGACGCCCGGCTAACCTCGCGCGGGTGTTCTCGCCGCCTGTCAACCGGCTGATCACCGAGCTCGCGCGCCTGCCGAGCATCGGTCAGCGGACGGCACAGCGGCTCGCCTTCCACATCCTCCGAACACCCACCGACGAGGCACTTCCGCTCGCGGACGCGATCCGCGAGGTGAAGGAGACGGTGGGGCAGTGCGAGATCTGCTTCAACCTGGCGGTCGGGCCGCGCTGCCGCATCTGCGAGGACGGGCGCCGCAGCGCTGACGTGGTCTGCGTCGTGGAGGAGCCGAGCGACGTGATCTCGATCGAGCGCACCCACGAGTTCAGCGGCCGCTACCACGTGCTCGGGGGCGCGCTCTCG